>NZ_FWFO01000008.1 GCF_900172225.1 Falsiruegeria litorea R37 | reverse complement strand
CACTGCAGGCGGCGCTGGACGGTGGCAAGATGACCGTGATCGTCAGCAAATGCGAAAGCGGCAACGCAAAAATGCCCGTCATCACAATGGACCCCGTCGTCATCAAGGACAGGTTCATGAAGGCTGTGCAGGCGTAAATTCACCGCCGTCGCGCGTTTCCGAGACGACGCGCGTGACGGCGGCAAGCAACCCCTCGACCAGACGTGTCTTGGCGCAATCCGCCCGTGTCAGAATCCCCAGCTGACGTTCCAATCCGAAGCTGTTCAATGGAATGCGCTGTAGCTGCGAGAACGCCGTATCGGGCACGCAGATATCTGGCACCACCGACACACCCAGGTCATGAGCCACCATGCTTGCCACGGATTCAAGCGAATCGAGCTCCATCGTTGCCTCGACCGTATAGCCCGCCTTGCTCAGCCATCGATCTGCCAATTGACCTACGGTGGCCCGCCTGCTGTGGCGAATAAATGGCCGGGTCTTCAACAAAGTATCGACGTCTGTTTCCCCAGCACCCGGTGCAACAATCAGAACTAAGGGTTCAACAGCAAAGGGGCGCCAGTCAAATCCTGGGTCTGGGGATCCTGGAATCGCAAGAATGGCCGCATCCAAACCGCGCCTTTCAACTTGCTCGATCAGCTCTTCTGACAAGCCCGGCACGATGCGCACGTGAAGTTGGGGGTAGGTTGCCACCAGTTGTTTCAGCACCCGAGGCACAAGTTCGCGCATCGTCGATTGCACCACACCCAAAGACAACTCTCCATAGAGTCGTGCCTCACCAATCAGATCGTCGAGCATTTGGTCATAGTCCTGAAGGACCGCGCGCGCGCGTGGGACCAAAGCCAGGCCAACAGCGTTGAGACGAGGAGAGCGCTCGGACCGATCAAACAGTTCGGTTTGGACCAGTTCCTCGAGTTTGCGCATCTGCTGGCCGACCGCAGCATGACTTACGCAAACCTGATCGGCAGCGGCGGCAAAGCTACCACGATCCGCAACGGCAACCAGGGTTCTGAGCAGAGTAAGCGACATATATCTGCATCCCCCGATTGGATAGGGAATGCAAGCGATGCATCCCGTTCTAGCCGTTTCGCTTGCGCCGAACCGTTGACCCGCGGACAATCAAGTGGGCGTCCAGCTGCTGGTGATCCGGTCGCGTGTCATGTTCAACCCAATTGGCCAAAGCGGTTGCGGCCTGCTCGCCCATTCTGTGAACGGGCAAATGCACTGTGGACAAGGGCGGCACAGTGACGGCTGAGCCCGGCAGATCGTCGATCCCCATCAGGGACAGATCTTGTGGCACGCTCACACCCATACCCTGCAACCCGAACAACATGCCCATGGCCAAAACGTCCGACAGGCACAAAATCGCATCAGGCTTTGGGCCATGTGAAAGAACTTGGCGCGCGGCCTCGGCCCCACCCTGCAGGCCAATCGGCGCCTCAACCCAGGACAGCTCGGTCTTTTGCTCAAACAATTTGAGCCCCCTGATCCGGTCCTGGGTTCGATCATTGTTCTGGGCCGGGCCATGTACCACAGCCACACGTCGGTGTCCCAGGTCATAGAGGTGCTCAAGTGCCAGCAATGCTGCCCCGCAATTGTCATAGCCGATGGTTGGCAACGCGCAGCTCTTGTCGAAATACGAGGTGGCAATCGTTGGCACACGGGCGCGATCTATCAGCGCCCTCAGATCCGCACTATGGGTGATGCCCGATACAATCAGCCCTTCGGCTCCGATGTCGAGCAAACCCTTGGCCTTGTTGGCCTCAAGTTCCTGATCGGAATTGGTTGTCGCCACAACCAGCGACAATTGATGCTCGCCCAACGTCCGTTCAAGTGCCGCCAGAAAGCGGGCAAAAATCGCGTTGTCCAGCGTCGGAACCAAGGCCCCTACAAACCGCGTACGTCCTGAGTTGATCGCCCGCGCAGCGGCACTTGGGACAAAGTTGAGCTGGTCAATCACCTCTTGAACGCGGGTGCGAGTCTTTTCGGTCACTGCATTGGGCGAATTCAAAACCCGCGAGACCGTCGCAACCGATACGCCAGCAGCCTTGGCCACGTCGCGCAGGTTCACCCGCTTCTTTCCGCTAACGTCAGTCATACCTTACCAAATACCCAGTCTCCCAACCCTTGCAAGATAAATTCTTGACACATGTAACTGGTTACATCAACCTATGTAACTGGTTACATTTTTCACGGAGGCTGGATTCGATGTCCGCTCCCACGATCTTGCGAGAGTTTTCAAACATCGGGTTTTCAAGCCCGGGGCGGAGCTTTCCCGGGTTTCAAACCGCTGCCGATGCACGGCCAATCGCCCTTTCGCCCCGCGATGCAGTGCGGATCGATATGGAACCGGGGGATTTGGTGTCCCTACACAACCTGACAGGTGATAGTTCTGTTTGGCTGGCGGGGTTCAACACCTTTGGCCAGGACACCCTGTCGGCAATCGGGTTGACCGCCAACGCCACGCTGGATCGCACGCTTGTCGATATCGATGCATTCCTGGGCTGGATCGCAGGTAAAGGTGGTGACCCGGACAAGGACATTCCGATTTGCATCGTTCAAGGCATCCGCGAACCTCTTGTCTTGAAGGCAACAGAAGCCCTCACTTGTTGGGCCATTTGCCCGATGCCAAGCCATCACCTGGTGACAGGTCGCGGTCTCAATTCTGTGTCGCTTGTCCACCAGCCCATGTCCCGCAATACCCCCCTCCTACCAATCCCCTTGGGTGAGGTGCGTGACGAATTCACCATCGCGCGGGGCACCGGGCAGGCCTATGAGGTTCGCAAAGGCGACATCATCCAGATTGTCGACATCGAAGGGCAGCAGTGTTCGGACTTCATGGCGTTGCGCATGGATGGGCTGGACAAGGGTCAGGAGTGGATGATCGACAGCACCGCGACCCGCTCGATGGTGCGGCGTGCGTACCCCGGTCCCGGCCTGCTGGACAAGTTCTTTGACCGCGAAATGCGACCGATGCTCAACGTTCTTCAGGACACATGCGGACAGCATGACACCTTTGGATTGGCCTGTACCGCGCGCGGCTACGAAGAACGCGGCTTTCCCGGTCACATCAATTGCTCGGACAACATGACGAACGCGCTTGATCCGTTTGGGGTGGCTCGTCGCGCTGCGTGGCCCGCGATCAACTTCTTCTGGAGCACCTGGATCGATCCCCACAGCCACCACATCCAAACCGAAGAAAGCCGTTCGCGCCCTGGCGACTATGTGGCGATGCGGGCGATGGATGACTTGGTTTGTGTCTCGACGGCCTGCCCGGACGATCTGGACCCGATCAACGGCTGGAACCCCACAGATATTCACGTCCGCATCTACCGCCCTGACGCCCCGATCCGGCGCGCGGTTGCCTATCGCGAAAAGGAAGACGCCCCGATGACCATCAGCCAGGAATCGGCTTTTCACGACCGGCTTGCTCCGTTGACCGAGCATTTCGCCCCGGCCCGCGACCTGTGGACGCCGGTCAGTTTCCCCAGCCACGGCACCTTGGGCGAATACTGGGCCTGCCGCGAGGCGGTCACGGTTCAGGACATGAGCGGGTTGCGCAAGTTTGATGTGATCGGCCCCGATGCCGAGCGTCTGCTGCAACAGGCCATGACCCGCAACATCGCAAAGCTGGCCGTTTGGCGCGGGACCTACAGCCTGCTCTGCGATGACAGCGGCACGGTGATCGACGACGGCACCTTGTTTCGTATGGGGTCCGAGCTGTTCCGCTGGTGCTGCGGGTCCGAGGAAAGCGGGCGTGTGTTTGAGGCACTTGCCACTGAGATGGGCCTGCAAGTGCGCATCCACGCCATGCGCGGCGCCCTGCCCAACCTGGCCATCCAGGGACCGAAATCCCGCGATCTGCTGCGCAAGATCGCCTTTACCCAGCCGCATGTACCGTCCCTGGATCAGTTGAAATGGTTCGGGGCAACCGTCGCTCGGCTGGACGACCGCGAAGGCGCGCCCTTCATGCTGTCCCGCTCGGGCTATACCGGCGAGCTGGGCTACGAAATTTTTTGCGCCAAGGCCGACGCTACCCGCATCTGGGACGCAATCATCGACGCCGGGGCCGAATTTGGCGTGACCCCGATGGGATCTGCGGCCCTGGAAGTCATCCGGATCGAGGCTGGTCTGGCCGCCGCAAATGCCGAGTTTGCGCCCGGTGTCGATGCCTTTGAGGCTGGCCTTGGCTTTGCCGTTGACCTGACCAAAACGGACTTCACTGGCAAGGCTGCGCTGGACCGCAACACCCGCGACCCGCGACGCGTACTAAAGGGCTTGCTGATCAACTGCGATGACGTGCCTGCTCATGGCGCTCCGGTCTTTGCCGGCGAGCGTCAGGTTGGTCAGGTCACTTCGGCGACGCGGTCCCCCAGTTTGGAACGGGCCATCGCCATCGTGCGGCTGGCCATAGAGCACGCCGAGGACGGAACCGAACTGGAGATTGGCCAGCTGGACGGACGCATGAAGCGTCTGACCGGCACCGTCACCGGCATCCCATTCATCGACCCACAAAGAAAACGCGCCCGGGCTTGAAACCGGGAACCCAATAGGAGGAGAAGACACATGAAGACACTCACAACACTTGCCGCATCGCTGGCCCTGACCCTGGCCGCGACCGGTGCCATGGCGCAGGAAAAGGTCATGGTTGGCGAACCCAGCTGGCCCGGTGCCAAGATCATGAGCCGCGTCATCGGTCAAATCATCGAAACCCGTTTGGGGGGCGAGGCCGGATATGCCCCCGGGGCCAATGCCGTCATCTTTGCTGCAATGGACGGCGGACGCGGCGACATCGACGTGCATCCCGATGTCTGGCTGCCGAACCAGTCGTCGTTCACCGACGAATACGTCGACCAGAAAGGCTCTGTTGCCCTGTCGTCGGGCAGCTATGAGGGCCGCGCAGGGTTCTGCACACCCACCTACATGGCCGACAAGCACAACATGAAGTCGATCTTTGATCTGGCAACGCCAATGGCGCAGGAGCTTTACGACACCAACGGCGACGGCAAGGGCGAGATCTGGGTCGGTGCCTCTGGCTGGGCCTCGACCAACGTGCACAAGGTCAAGGTGCGTGATTATGGGATCGAAACCTTCCTGGAGCCGTCAACCGAAGACGAAACCGTCTTTTATTCACGCCTCAAGGATGCCGTAGATCAGGAACAGGGCGTGGTGTTCTACTGCTACAGCCCGCACTACGTGCATGCTTTGTATGACGTGACCATGATCGAAGAGCCCGAGCATGATCCGGCGACCTACAAGATCGTACAGCCTGATCAGGACGCGGATTGGTACAACAAATCGTCGATCACCACAGGCGATCAGGTCAAGACCGTGACCGTGGCCTATTCCAAATCGCTGGAAGAGCGGAACCCGGCGGCGGCCTCGTTCCTGAGCCAGATCGACATGGACGCAGATGAGCTGTCGCAGCTGACCTATCAGGTCGTGATCCAGGGCAAGGATATCGACGCAGCCGTGTCCGATTGGCTCGCCGCCAACGGCGATACTGTTGATGGCTGGTTGGGCCTGAACTGAGCCAAACTGTGGCCGATTCCCGCCTATGGGGATCGGCCACTTCCACGCACGAAGATCAGGAGGGGACGATGACAGCTGAGATCGCAATCGACGCACGCAGCGTTTGGAAAGTGTTCGGCTCCAATGCAGATGAGGCGCTGAAAGCCATCCACGCCGAAGGCCTGAGCAAGGCCGAAGTGCTGGAGCGGTTCAACTGCGTAGTCGGAGTTGCGGATGCCAGTTTCAAGATCGAAACCGGCGAGCTGTTCTGCGTCATGGGCCTGTCGGGTTCTGGCAAGTCGACCCTCGTCCGGCACGTGAACCGCCTGCTGGAGCCCACCGACGGGCACATCTACATCGGCGGCGATGATGTCATGGGGCTGAGTGATGATGGGCTGCGTGACCTGCGCAATCGCCGCGTGGCAATGGTGTTTCAAAACTTTGGTCTGATGCCGCACCGCACAGTACGTGACAACGTGGCGATGCCGCTGGAAATTCGCGGCACGGGCAAGGCGCGCCGCTGGGAAGAGGCCGACCGCGTGCTTGATCTGGTCGAACTGTCGGGCTGGGAAGACAAATACGCGCACGAGCTTTCGGGCGGGATGCAACAGCGTGTGGGACTGGCCCGTGCCATTGCCGCCGACCCAGAAATCCTGCTGATGGATGAACCGTTCTCGGCCCTTGACCCGCTTATCCGCAAGCAGCTGCAGGATCAGTTCATGGCGCTGTCGCGTGAGTTGAAGAAAACCACGATGTTCATCACCCATGATTTGGATGAGGCCATTCGCATCGGTCACCGGATCGCGATCATGAAAGACGGGCGCATCGTGCAGGTCGGTACGCCCGAGGATATCATCTTGAACCCCGCCGACGATTATGTCGCCGACTTTGTGGCCGGCATCTCCAAGCTTCACATGATTTTTGCCCATGCCATCGTGGTGCCGGTCGCAGAATACGAGGCCGCAAATGGCTCACTGCCCGATGATTGCCATGAAGCGCACCCCGACATGGACCTACCCGACCTGATGGAGCTGAGCGTCAAGGGGCACGGGGTTATCGCGGTCAAACAGGATGGAAACATTCTGGGCATCATCGACCGAACGCGATTGATCCAATCCATCCAGGACAACCAGGCCTAAGGAGGGGCGGACATGAAACATGTGGACGTGAAAGACATCCAACCTGAAACCGCCGAACGTCTGTCCGGTCTGGTCGGAGAGTTTGTTGGACAAGGGCAGGACTACTACCGCCAGGTCTTTGCCTACATGATGGAAGCACCCGGGTTCCGGTTCACTTTTAACATCGCCGCCGGTTTGCTCGGCCCGATCTGGTTCGGGGCGCGCGGCCTGTGGTCCTGGTTCCTCAGCTTCATGGTGCTGGAAACGCTGGCCTGGATCCAAATCGGTCAGGGTCTGTTTGGCGATCTGGGACGCGAGGCGCGCACCCGCGCCGATCAGATCGCACAGACGTTGGAACTGCGTCGTCAGCAGATCGAAGCGGCCGAAGCCTCTGGTTCCGGCTCGCTTGACGCGTTGAAACGCGCTGCAACCTCGTTGGAAAACGCAATGACCGAGGCGCAGGCCACGGCAGCCGCGGCTGACGCCAGCGGGACGGTCTATCTTATCGTTGGCGTTGTGTTGCTGCTCGCAGTTAAAGGGCTCGCGGCCTCGGTCGCCAACTGGACGCTAGAGGGGCAATTCGCCCGCTGGCGCTCGGATCGGTCGGTGGCCAGCGGCTGGTCAATACCCCGGATGGGGTTGTCCATTGCCGTATTTGGAGCGGTCACGGTTCTGTCGACCATCAAGTTTGCGCAGCCTGACGCTATCGGCCTGCTCAAACAGTTCCCCACCAACCGTGATTGGCGTTTGAACGTGGGCGACGGCATTCAGGTGGCGTTCGACTGGACCAAAACCGCCGGTCGCGGGTTTTTTGACGGGCTGACCTATGGCATGCGCACTCTGCTTGACTGGATCGAGGTTGTCCTGGTCGACACCCCCTGGCCGGTTGTGGCCCTCGTCATTGTCATGCTGGCCTGGTTGTCCGCTGGCCCGCGTGTCGCGATCTTTACCGGCGCTGCTCTGGCCTATCTTGGCCTGCTCGATTTCTGGGAAAAGGCGATGACAACGATTGCGCTGCTCGGGGCCGCAGCGCTGATTTCGATCACACTTGGCATCCCGCTTGGCATCTACTGCGCGCGCAGGCCCAAGGTCTTTGCCGTGGTTCGTCCGATCCTGGACTTCATGCAGTCCATGCCGTCCTTCGTCTATCTCATCCCGGTTGTCGCGTTCATCGGGTCCGGTAAGCCGGCAGGCGTCGTCGCGACCATGATCTTTGGCAGCCCGCCGGTCATTCGCTTTACCGTTCTGGGCCTGCAACAGGTGCCGGAAACCGTGCGCGAGGCGGCAATGGCCTTTGGGGCAACCCCCCGCTACCTGCTCTGGCGCGTGGATCTGCCGCTGGCGCACAAAACGATCATGGCCGGCGTGAACCAGACAATCTTGTTGTCGCTGGCGATGGTGGTTGTCGCCTCGCTGATCGGCGCCAAGGGATTGGGCGAGGACGTTCTGGAAGCGTTGCAATACGCCGCTGCGGGTCAGGGCATTCTGGCCGGATTGGCAATCCTGTTCTGCGCCCTGATTCTCGACCGGATCGTGGCCGGAAAACGCTAGTTGTACAAACACGACACGGGAGCGGCGGTTTTTGCCGGTCCCGTTCGATGACATGTCGGTTTCTGCATCCACATTTCGGAAACCTGCACGTCAAACGGCCCATGCGACAGGCATGCTGCATTCAAACAGGAGATCGTCGCCATGACCCAACTCGCCACTGCGCCGCGCGCCCGTTCGGGTGGCAGGCAAGCCCGCCGCGCCCTGCGCACGGCCCCGAAATTCGACATGCTGCCCGGCCTGACCGGCAAGATCCCTCTATGCGAGGTGATGGACGGGGCCCAGGTCGAGCGCATCGACAACGCGTCGATGGACATTCTGGAAAACGTGGGGGTCCAGTTCCGTGATCCCATTGCGTTGGAGGATTGGAAAAAGGCCGGGGCCAAGGTCGAAGGCGAGCTGGTGTATCTGGACCGCGGTTTGGTTCGCGAACTGATCAAAACGATCCCGTCGGACTTCACCTATCACGCGCGCGATCCAAAAAAGAATGTGCGCCTTGGCGGTCGGCATTCAATCTTTGTTCCGATGACAGGCGCGCCCTTCCTGCGCGATCTGGATGACGTGCGCCGCAACCCGACGCTGGATGATTTGGCGATGTTCCACAAGCTATCGCACATGATGCCTGCGCTGCATTCCTCGGCGCACCACATCGTGGAACCCTACGATCACCCGATCAGCCAGCGGCATTTGCGCATCACCTATTCGTCGATGAAGCATTCGGACAAGACGTTCATGGGCATGACCACCTCGCCCAAGAACGCCGAGGATGTGATGGACATGTGCGCGATCCTCTTTGGCGAAGAGTTCATGGAAACGCACCCCGTCACCACCGGCAACTGCAACGGCAACTCGCCGCTGGTGTGGGACGAAACCATGTTAGGGGCAATGCGGGCGTTTTGCCGTCGTAACCAGCCCGTGCTCTGCTCTCCCTTTGTCTTGGGCGGTGCCAACACGCCCGCCAGCGTTCCCGCCACAGTCGCGCAGTTGAACGCGGAGGCGTTGAGCGCGCTGGCCTACACCCAGGTGATCCGCAAGGGTGCACCGGCGATTTATGGTCACTACCTGTCGACCGTGTCGATGAAATCTGGCGCGCCAATGGCCGGCACGCCCGAGATTTCGCTGATGAACTTCATGATCGGCCAGATGGCGCGCTATTACGGTGTGCCATGGCGCACCTCGAACACGCTTGGTGGGGCCAAGACGTTCGATGCTCAGGCCGGGTATGAATCGGCGACGACGCTGCAAGCTGTCATGCATGCCGGCGCCAACTACATCTGGCACAGCGCGGGCTGGAACGAGGCCGGGATGCACTGCTCAACAGCCAAATTCATCGTCGACGCCGAACAATGCGCAATGGCCTATCGTATGGCCGAAGGTCCCAAATGGGGTGATTTCGATCAGGCTCTGTCAGCTGTTCCTGATGTGGGTCCGGGCGGTCATTATCTGGGGCATCCCCACACGCAAGAAAACTTCCAAGAAGCGTTCTTCATGCCTGATATGTTCGACAACAACTCGATCGAGCAATGGGTGGCCGAAGGCAGTGTCGAGATCACCGAACGCGCCCTGAACCACGCCCGCAAGCTGCTGTCTGAGTATCAGGAGCCAACCCTCGACATCGCCAAGAACGAAGAGCTGTTGGACTATATCGCTCGGCGCGAACGAGAAATCCCGGCCGCCGACGAGCTGAACCAAGATTACTAATTCACTCCCCTACTGGCTCGCCCCGACAACGGGCGGGCCTTTTTTCGTGAGGGTCCCCTTTGAAGATCGCCGAAATTCACATCTATCAGCACGACCTTCCAGTCAAAAATGGCCCCTATACCATGGCCAAGGCGCAGGTTTGGGCACTGGACACGACGCTTGTCAAAATGGTCTCGGACACCGGTTTGATCGGCTGGGGCGAAACATGCCCTGTTGGTCCAACCTATGCCGAATCCCACGCAGGCGGCGCGCGTGCGGCCCTTATGCAGATGGCTCCGGATCTGATCGGGACAGAGGTCGCCCCATTGACCCTACATCGCGCGATGGACGGCCTGCTCAACGGGCACAACTACGCCAAGGCGGCCATCGACATCGCGGCGCATGATCTGCTGGGCAAACACCTGGGTGTCAGCGTGTCCGAACTGCTCGGTGGGGCCGCGACCAACCGTGTGCCGTCCTACTACGCCACAGGCGTCGGCACTCCGGATGACATCGCTCGGCTTGCCCGCGACAAGATGGCCGAAGGGTACCCACGCCTGCAGATCAAAGTCGGCGGGCGTCCGGTCGAGATCGACGTCGAGGTCATCCGTAAGGTTTGGGAGGTCGTCCAAGGCTCAGGTATGCGCCTAGCGGCCGATGGCAACCGGGGTTGGACAACGCGCGACGCGTTGCGGGTCAGCCGGGAATGCCCCGATGTTCCCTTCATCATGGAACAGCCCTGCAACACGATTGAGGATCTGCAAAAGATCCGCCCGCAGATCACCCATGGTCTTTACATGGACGAAAGCAGCACCTCGCTGAACACTGTCATCACCGCCGCTGGAACCGGGTTGGTGGATGGGTTCGGCATGAAGGTCACCCGCATCGGCGGCTTGCACCCGATGCGTGCCTTCCGCGACATTTGCGAGGCGCGCAACCTGCCGCACACCTGCGATGACAGCTGGGGCGGGGACATCATCGCCGCCGCTTGCACCCATATCGGGGCCACCGTCCGCCCCGATCTGCTCGAAGGGGTTTGGCTGGCCGCGCCTTACATCCAGGGGCATTATGACACCGCAAACGGCATCCGCGTCGAAGGTGGCCACATCGCAGTTCCAACCGGTCCGGGATTGGGGATCACACCGGATGAAACCCTGTTCGGGCCACCCGTCGCAGAGTTCTGACAACAAGAGGTCGAGCATGGATTTTCAAGGGAAACGCGCCCTCGTCACAGGTGCCGCAGGCGGTATCGGAGCCGCCATCGTCAATCGCTTACGCGCGGCCGGGGCTCAAGTCGCGGTGGCAGACCGCATGACAGATAGTGTCGACGCGGACGCCCACCTGCCCGGTGATCTGCTGAATGAGAGTTATGCCGATGGCCTGCCCGCCGCAGCGATCGAGGCGCTCGGAGGCCTGGACATTGTGATCAACAACGCGGGCGTGATTACCCGAGGGCCGGTCACAGAAACTTCGGATGCCGATTGGCAACTGTCGATGGGCGTCAACGTTGAGGCACCGTTCCGCATCTGCCGCGCCGCGATCCCGCTGATGGCGGAATCCGGCGGCGGCGCAATCGTCAACACCGCCTCTTGTTGGGGCGGAAAAGCGCCGGGGCCAAACCACGCGCTTTATTGCATGACCAAGGCGGCGATCGCGTCACTGACCCAATGCATGGGGATGGACCACGCGCACCAAGGCATCCGCATCAACGCGGTCTGTCCGAATGAGGTGAACACACCCATGTTGCGCAGCGGGTTCGAAAAGCGCGGCTTTGATCCTGACACAGCCGTCGCGAAACTGGGCCAATCCGTGCCACTAGGCCGGATCGCCGAACCCGATGACATTGCAGATGTTGTGCTTTTCCTGGCCTCAGATGCTGCGCGCTACATGTGCGGAGCCCTGGTCGAAGTGAACGGAGGTAAGCCGGTCTCATGAAACGGTTCGACGGAAAGGTCGCCTTGGTCACCGGCGGACGCAGCGGCATCGGTCAGGCCATCGCCCGCCGCCTGCGTGACGAAGGCGCACGGGTCTTCACAGCACAGCGAGGCATTGATCCCGAATTCGAACAAGTCACTGCTGATTTCTCGAACCCAAATGCGCCCGGCAAAGTGATTTCTGATATTATCGCTCAAACGGGCCAACTCGACACTGTCGTGAACAATGCAGGTAAGATGCAAGAAGCTCGGGTCGAGGACATGAGCCTTGCTGATTGGAACAGGACGCTCACCATCAACCTCACCGCACCGTTCCTGATGATCCAGGCCGCCCTGCCCCACCTGCGCGACACCAAGGGCAGTATCGTCAACGTGGGTTCCATCGAGGGGTTTGGGAGCAATCCGGGCCACACCGCCTATTGCGCCTCCAAAGCCGGGTTGCATGGGCTGACACGCGCGGTTGCCGTGGATCACGGTCCCGAGGGCATCCGCTGCAACGCCGTCGCGCCCGGCTGGATTGACACCGAATTGAACGAAGATTTCATCGACAGCATGCCAGACCCACAGGCTTTTCGCCGAGAAATTGCAGGCATCCACCCCGTCGCGCGAACCGGCAATCCCGAAGAAGTTGCTGCGCTGGTGGCTTTCCTGGCTTCAAAAGACGCCTCTTTCATCACCGGGCAAGTTTACACCGTCGATGGAGGAAGAATGGCTCAGCTCAGCCTGCCCTGATCCCCCCTCTTCTTCTTGCTAAAAATATCCCGGGGGAGGAGCGCAGCGACGGGGGCAGAGCCCCTATTCCTTGCCTGACCGCCATTCCTTCCACATCAGATAGGTGTTGGCTCCCAAGGCCGCAAAGGGCTCGGGCGGCAGTTTCGGCAACTCGGGCTGCGCAAGAAAGTGATCGGCGATGTCCGATGTCCCTTGCACAATCAGTTCAGCAACTCCCATGCCTTGCAAGGTGCCTCGTGCCGTTCCCAATCCGTTCTGGCAGCAGGCTGAGAAAACGCCCTGATCAAGTTCACCAAACGCGGCCGACCCATTGCGACTCAGGCACAGCATGCCCGCCCACCGATGTTCCATCCGCACGCCATTCAGGTGCGGGAACCGCTCGGCGAATTTGCGGTCATGCACCCAGCCGGCGTTGCGCACGCGCATGGGGCTGGTCTCGATCGTTGGGTGGAAACTGGCACAAGTCCGGATCAGAATGCGGTCGCCATAGCTACCCGAGATACGCCGCACGGATGTGCCCATCGGATCAGCAGGTGTGACACCCCAACGAGCTTGACCGCCAAGTGTCTTGGTCTGCTCATTGGACAGCCGTTCGGTGATCGAGGCGTACAGACAGATATGCATCAATTGCCGCTGGTAGAACCCGAAACTCTCCAAGTGCCCGTTGTTTGCCAGAACGACAGTGCCGGTGGCGATCTTGCCCTTAGGCGTCATCACCTGCCAGCCGTTGCCTTGCCGCTCGAACCCGGTTGCAGGTGTATTTTCAAAAACGTCGATCTGCCCTGCCAACAGCTGAGACAGGCCACGAATGTAGCCCGCCGGTTGCAGCATCACCGTGCCCGGACAGAACACGCCGGAGGTATAATGCGGACTGCCCGTGACCTCATGAATCTGAGCCTTGTCAAGGAACTCGCAGGGCTCCCCCAAACGTTTCAGATGCTCGACATAGTCACGGTTGTGCTTGTCGCCCGCGCGTGTGGCTGCCGCATTGTATTTTCCGCAAGGATCAAAGATCTCATCCGGCATCTGGCACTCGGCGGAGACCCCTTTGGCAAAACCGATGGCGCGCCGGTTCAGAGCGATTTCCGCCCGGTCAGCCTCTAGCCCGTCACCCGCATAATTGTCTGATGACAGATCATGCGGCAGATCGATCATGAAGCCTGAATTGCGCCCCGCCGAACTGTCCGCAAAGCGTCCCGCTTCGAGCACCGCGACTTTCAAGCTCGGGTCCAACTGATGCATCCGCCGCGCCGCGCTCAGCCCCGCAAAGCCACCCCCGATTACAGTGATGTCGACGGTCAAGTCCTGCTCCAGTACCGGCAAGGCTAGTTGCTCCGGCAGGATGGCATTCCATCCCGCCGGGCCGGTTTGTCGTGGCAGCCGTTTGGTGGTGTACTTGGTCAATCCACCGCCTCGTCTTCGTCATCTGCCAGATCAATCCAGATGGTTTTCAGCTGGGTGTACTGATCATGCGCATGGACCGAGTTGTCGCGTCCACCAAAGCCGGACTGCTTATACCCGCCAAAGGGGGTCGTGATGTCGCCCTCCCCAAAGCTGTTGACGGTTACGGTCCCTGCACGGATAGCCCGCGCACCGCGGATGGCGCGCTTGGCATTGGCAGTAAAGATCGAGGCGCAAAGGCCATAATCGGTGTCATTGGCGATGTTGATCGCCTCGTCAAAACCCGACACCTCGATCACCGAAAGAACCGGGCCAAAGATCTCTTCACGCGCCAGAACCGCGTCGTTGCCGGAAACCTCGACCACCGTCGCTTCGACAAAGCCATCCTTGGCGCTACCGCCAATCACGACGTTCTCCGCTTGCTCGAGATAACCGCACACTTTGGTGTAGTGCCCCTCGCTGACCAACGCGCCCATACGGGTTTCGGGATCAAGGGGATCGCCGATGTTCCAGTGTTTCGCGTGATGCGCGATCCGCTCCAGCAACTCGGCTTTGACGTCCTTGTGCACGATCAGGCGGGACGAGGCAGAGCAATTCTCGCCCATGTTCCAAAACGCGCCATTCACCACATGCGCCGCGACGCGGTCCAGGTTTTCGGCGTCATCCATGACGATGGCCGGGTTCTTGCCGCCCATTTCCAGCACCACCTCTTTGGCGTTGCTGTCTGCGGAATAGCCCAGGAACCGCTTGCCGGTCACGGTCGAGCCGGTAAAGGACACCATGTCGATGTCCATGTGCCGCCCGATGGGCTCGCCCACATCCGCGCCACCGCCAGGTACGATGTTCAGAACGCCGCGCGGCAAGCCCGCCTCCATCGCCAGTTCGGCCAGACGCAAGGCGGTCAACGTGGTTTCCGCCGCCGGTTTCACCACGACCGAACAGCCAGCCGCGAGCGCCGGGCCGATCTTCCACCCCAGCATCAGCAGGGGGAAGTTCCACGGCAGCACCAAACCCACAACGCCAATCGGCTCACGCACGACCATAGCGATGTGATCATCGCTTGCGGGCGAGACCTGATCATAGATCTTGTCGATCGCCTCGGCGTGCCATTTGATGCAATGGATCGTCTCGGGCACATCCACCGTTTCGCAGTCATAGATCGTCTTGCCGCTGTCGATGCTTTCCATCACCGCCAGTTCGCGCGCATTGCGGGTCATCAGCTTGCACAGGCGGATCAGCACATCCTTGCGATCCGACGGATGCATCCGCGACCAACGACCGTCATCAAACGCCTCGCGCGCCTTTTCCACGGCAAAGTCCACATCCTCGGCCCCGCAGGCGGCAATGTCGGCCAGCTTCTCGCCCGTGGCGGGGTTCGACGTCTCGAATGTCTTACCTGAAGTCGCCGGGCGATAGGCACCGTCGATGAAGGCCCCCGTTGGCAGGGTCAGATTGGCAGCGATGGATTTGTATTCGTCCTGAGTGAGCAGCGACATGGTTTATCCCTCCGCCTCGATATCTGCGATTTTCTGTTTCAACACGCGCGTGACCTGTTCCAGCGCGCGTTTGTCGTCCTTGTTCAGCCCTTTGAGCGGCGGGCGCACAACGCTGGCCTCGATCCCGTTCATGGTGACACCATGCTTGATGGTCTGGATGAACTTGCCGCCCTGCTCCAACACCCGCATCAGCGGCATCATCGCCGACATGATCCGGCGGCCCTTGGCAAAGTTGCCCTCGATCACGCAAGCATTGTAGAGCGCCACATGTTCACGCGGCAGAAAGTTCGATCCACCACAGACCCAGAATGGCGCGCCCCAAGCAAAGAATTCCAGCGCCTGATCATCCATGCCGCAACCCAATTGGATATGCGGGTAATCGCGTGCCAGTAGGTGCACCCGGTTGATGTCACCCGAGCTTTCCTTGATGCCGCAGAAATTGCGAGAGCGGCCAACACGGTCGAGGAACTCCTCGCCCATCATGGTGCCGGTGCGGTGCGGGTAGTTGTAGAGCATGATCGGCAGATCAGCAGCCTTGTCGATGGCCAGAGCGTTCAGCGCATTTTCGCGATCCGTTGGCACCGAATATGGCGGGCTGGCAAGCAGGATGCTTTCTGCCCCAATCTCGCGGGCGCCGGTCGCCAGTGCAATCGAATCCGGTGTCAGCATCGCTCCGGTGCCTACTACCAGCGGCAGACGCCCTTTGAGCTGCTGATGCGTGAATTTCGCCAATTCAAGACGCTCTTCAACGGTCTGGGCATAATTTTCACCGGTCGAGCCGCCCGAGATCAGGCCGTGCACGCCGTTATCGACCAGATATTCGATCACGTTCGCCAGGCCGTCCCAATGGACGCTGCCATCGGCGTGATAGGGGGTCACAACAGGTGTGTAGATCCCTTTGAATTCGAACAGGGGTGTCATGATGGTCCTCAAGCAGGTGTGTTTCGAGCGACCGAGCCCAGTTGCACGTCCAGCCCTACGGGCATGACGAACAGTTCAATCTGGTCTCGGGACAGGTTCCAATGGTCGATGGCGAGTTGCGCGGCTGCGATCTCGTCCCGCGCCTCGATGGCGGCGATGATAGCGTCGTGTTGTGCGCTGGCCTCGGACACGTTTTCGACCATCTGGGTGTCTTGCGGGCGGTAAAAGGTCATCGAGATCCGGGCATGGTCGATCAGCAGGCGCTGGAATGAGGGGAGCAAATAGATGTTGTCCGCCATCTCTCCGGTCACTTCGTGAAAGCGGTTGTTGGCCATGGCCCGATCCGCGCCAGAACCCGAACGCAGGGTGGATTTGAACACCTCTTGCGCGGCCTTCAGATCGTCGATTTGGGCGGGCCGCGCGTTTTGCGCCGCCAATTGCAACACCGCGCCGTAGATCATCGGGGCGGCCAGAAAGAAGTCACGCAAAGTCATGTGGGACATCTCGCTTACCCGCGCACCGCGATTTTCACGCAGATCGACATACCCGTCGCCTGCCAATTGGCGCAGCACTTCGCGCAACGGCGTGCGCGACAGCTGAAATTCGTCCGACAAGCGGCTTTCATCCAGATCGGCACCCGGCCGCAGGTCAAGCGTCATGATCGCGGCCTTGAGCCACTCGTAAAGTTCTGTCTTGCGGTTCTTCGCAACGTCTTTCACCGGCACCTCCCATGAATCGGTTGCCCAGTTGTCGAATGCTCTATGGCACGAAAATACAAATTGTGTACACAGTAAAAAAATGTTGTGTGCAAAAAATAAGTAGCGTACCCCGCATTATCTTGCCGCGCATACGAATCTTGGCTTAGCCTGAGAGGTGCACCCGCAGGACCACCAAATGCCACGCCCCGGCAACTTTGAATTGGGTCACGCCATGTCTAAGACACAGCACTTTGTCTTTCTTCTGGTCGAAGAGTTCTCGCACCTTGCTTTTTCCTGCGCGGTCGAGCCGTTGCGCATTGCCAATCTGGTGAGCGGCGAGCCGCTGTATCGGTGGTCTTTCGCGTCCGAGAACGGAGAGTCCGCAACCTGTTCGAATGAATCCGTGACCTTGGTGCATTCTGGGTTCGACAATCTGCCGCGGTGTGATCAGCTGTTTGTCTTGTCCGGCATTCGCATGCGCAATCATGTGACCAAACCCCTGTTGGCCACACTACGGCGCGAAAGGGTAAAGGGCACGCCCATCGGGGCTCTGTGTTCGGGCGCATGGGTCTTGGCCGAGGCCGGATTTCTGGATGATATGCAAGCCGCGATACATTGGGAATATCACGACAGTTTCATGGAGGCCTTTCCCGAAGTGAACCTGGTGCGCAGTGTCTTTGTCGCTGACGAGAAATACATGACCGCCTCGGGCGGCACCGCCACCGCTGATCTGATTCTGCACCTGATCGAACGCGACCATGGACAGGACCTTGCCGTCGCTGTGGCTGATCAGATGGTTTACAACGCCGTGCGCAACTCAACGGCGGAACAGAAGGTGTCGTTGCAATCGCGCAATGGAATGCGCAACGCACATCTGACCAAGGCGATCCAGATCATGCAAGAGCAGATCGCAGACCCGATTTCACCCACCGTGATTGCTGAACTTGTTGGGATTTCGACACGGCAGCTAGAGCGGTTGTTCGGCAAATACCTCAATGCCTCGCCCAAGAAATACTTTATGGAAATGCGGCTGGAACGGGCGCGCAACCTGCTGATCCAAACGGAATCATCCGTGACCGAAGTGGCCTTTGCCTGCGGTTTCGAAAGCCCCGGTCATTTCAGCCGGGTTTACCGGGCGGCTTACGGCGTCACACCGATGCTCCAGCGCGGCAAAATCTCGTGATCTGAGGCGTTGACAGAATTCGATTTCGGGCGTTGAGTTGCAGAAAACATCGACGCCCGAGGTTTTCATGCACAAGATCATCGCGCTTTGGTCGCACCCCCGTTCGATGTCCACCGCGATGGAACGGATCATGCGGGAACGCGGCGATCTGGACTGTGCGCATGAGCCGTTCATGTACGACTATTACGTCAACCGCTCGGTCCGCGAGATGCCGCATTTCGATGTGCAGGACGACCACCCCCAAACCTTTGATGCGATCCGGGACATGCTGTTGGCCCGCGCCGAGAAACAGCCGGTCTTTTTCAAGGATATGAGCTATTATGTCATGCCGCATATCCTGGATGACGCAGCGTTCCAGGACCGGTTGGTGAATTGCTTTCTGATCCGCAACCCAATGGCGTCGATCAAATCCTATTTCAAGCTTGATCCGGACGTATCAAGCGATGAAATCGGGATCGAGAAACAATGGCGACATTACCAGGCATTGGTTGATGCAGGCCAAACCCCGGTCGTGATCGAAGCCGAAGCCGTTCGCCGCGATGATCGCGCAACACTTTCCGCCATGTGGGACAAGATTGATCTGCCTTTTGTCGAAGCCGCTTTTGACTGGCAAACCGAGCGCCCGGCTGATTGGGCCCAGGTGGATGGCTGGCACGCGGACGCGGGCACGTCAAAATCCATCCGTCCGCTGACGCTCGAAGATCTGACCCGGCAGGAAGAGGCATTCTTTGCCGCAGCCGAAGCCGAGCCCAGGATGCTCGCCTATCTTGAACATCACATGCCATACTATCTGCGGCTCAAGGCTGCGGCGATGCGGCGATAGCCCCAAACGAAAACGGCGCCAGGCAGCACCGTTTTCATCGCTTGTCAAAAGGCAGGTTACTCTGCTGATTTCATCTCGGTCACAATCGAAATCGAAATCGGCCCCGTCGAAAAGCCACCAACACCAAACGCCATATGGTCGATCTCGGTTTCTGCGGTAAAGGCAATCCATTCGCCTTTATAGTAGTCGATCACGCCACCCAAAGGATGCGGCCCAATGTGGGTTAGCTCGGTCGCCAGAGTGACAGGCTTCGTGGTCCCGTGAATGGTCAGATCGCCGGTGACATTTGCGGTTTTCTCGCCGGTTACCTCGACCGAGGTGCTGGTAAACGTGATCTCTGGATAAGTTTCGACCTCAAGAAAATCCTTGCTTTTCAGGTGATCGTCCAGCGGGCCAAAGCCCGAATTCAGGCTGTCGGCCTTGATTGTCACGTTCAGCTTGGCCTCGCCCGGGTTTTCCGGATCAAGATCCAGGGTGCCGTCAGCAACGGTGAACTCGGCCGACTGCATCGAGACACCGGCGTGGCTCCAGCCAAAGTTGACTTCGGTATGGCCTTGGTCAGTTTTGAATTGGGCAGCACCCGCGCTGCCTGCGGCAAATAATGCGGCGGCAGCACTGGCGCAGAGGAAAGTCTGGAAAGAACGGAACATGGTCATAACCCTTTGGTTCGCCGTTTGGACAGGATGCAGATTTAATGCATTTGCATGTATATTGCACGCCTTTCTCTGGGCAACCTGTTTTCCTTATCCTCTCGACATCGTGAAAACCCGCGCCACGACTATCAAGCGGTTCCATTTTCGCCGAAATCCTCATACCGTAATCACCAAATTTCGCGGCAAGGGTACACCCGTTGAACATTCGACAACTTCGCTATTTCATTACCATTGTCGACGAGGGCAGTGTTTCCAGCGCGGCCCGCGTACTGCACATCGCCCAACCCGCTCTCAGCCAACATATTGCCAACCTTGAGGCCGAATTGACAACTGATCTGCTGGTCCGCTCATCACGCGGTGTGAAACCCACGCGGGCGGGCGAGGTGCTGTATCAACACGCCCGCAAGATTGCAGCGCAGATCAAGCAAGCCACCGATGACGTGCGCAACGAAGCGGAAACACCTCGCGGTGAGGTGTCCGTCGTGGTGCCTCCGATGCTGGGCGTTCACGTGGCCCCGCGCCTGCTGGAACGGGTGGCCGAAAAGTTCCCCGAAGTTGACCTGCGGATCATGGAAGAGCTTGGACTGAACGTGCGCGACATGATCGAAAACGCAAGGGTCGACATGGGAATCCTTGCAACCCAAAATCACACACCCAAGGCGGATCACTTGCTTCTGTATCGTGAACCGCTGTTCCTTGTTTCACGACGCAAAAAGGACGATCCACCCTGCGACGGCACTTCGACCATCAAGGCCGAAAAAATCTTTGACGTGCCGCTGGTACTCAGCCAGCAATCTCATGCGGTCCGCGAAATGGTCGAGACACTCGCCCAGGAAAGCGGCCGCACCTTGGCCCCACGCGTGACGACCGAATCCACCCGCCTCCGCCTCAGTTATATCCGAAGCGGGGTGACCTGTGGGGTTTTGCCCTGGCCATCGTTTGATGCTTTATGGCAGCGCGGAGAGATCACAGCCAGGCGCCTTGTCGATCCGGATCTGACCCGAAACATCTTTCTGATCTGGCCCAAAAATCAGCCATTGAACGCAGCCTCGCGCGCGGTACGACAAGAGCTGGTCGACATCTGCCACGACCTGTTCGAGCAAGGCGTCATTCGCGGATCCCTGGTCGCCACGCGTGAACAGCTTCAGGACAGCTGATCGTCAGCCAAGATCCCCTTGCGCATTCCGTACAGAGGTGTACGTTTAATCTCTATGACGGACACGGAAACATCAGACGGCACCAAACCCCGTGGGCGCGGGCCAAGCCGCACCAGCCGCGAGGATTGGATACGCATCGCACTGGATACACTGATTTCGGACGGGGTGGACAGTGTCAAGGTTCTGACCCTGGCCGAAAAACTGGAATGCGCCCGGTCCAGTTTTTATTGGTTCTTCAAGAACCGCACCGATCTGCTCAATGCGCTGCTGGATCATTGGCAATCAACCAACACCAAAGCTCTGGTCGACAGCACCAAACGCCCTGCTGATACCATCAACCTGGCCCTGGTTCAGGTCTATGGCATTTGGGTGGCGGATGGATCGTTTGACACTCAGCTGGACTTTGCCATTCGTGATTGGGCGCGCCGCTCAGGTAGCGTCCGGCGGGCGCTGGATCTGTCGGACACCGCGCGGGTTGATGCCCTGTCGGACATGTTCGAACGCTACGGCTATCCCAGATCCGAGGCAGAAACTCGTGCTCGGATCACGTATTTCACCCAAATCGGCTATGACGCGTTGGATCAACGCGAAACGATGGAAACCAGGGCGGCACGGGGATGGGACTACCTTTATTGCATCACCGGTGTACAACCGACCGAAGTGGAAATGACCGCTCTGCGCAACGCCGTCTGGAATGACGACAACGCCTAAGAGCCAGTGTTGCACAGCATGAACAGTGCGGACTTCGAGTTGATCCCAAGCTTCTCATAGGCCCGCTTACGATAGGTCATCACCGTGCTTGGCGCCACGTCCAACTCCCACGCGATGGCATCCGCTGTCAGCCCCCTGAGCATCCCTTCGCAGATCTCTTTCTCGCGCGCGGAAAGGGAATTCAGGGGGCTTTGTAGCTTGCTCCCGTTACGATCCGAGAAATGCAAAAGCACGGTCTGGGCAATCGCGTTCCAGAAATCCAATCGCAGCTGGTTCTCGCTGACGAAAAAACGCCCATTCTCCTTGAACCGAAAGAAATTCATGGCGATCACATCCTCGTCCCGCCGGGCAATCACGGTCAGCCGATCCCCGATCCCGGCGGCCGCAAAGGGCTCGTCCCCGTCGACCTGGTCCATGGTCGCGATAACCAATTGGCCGGTTTCGCGCACCTGTTCGATCGCAGCGCGTGATGGGTCCTGTTTGAACCCCTCGCGCAGATAGGTCTGCACCATGTTCTGCACGCCTTTGGCGTGACGCTCGTTATAGGTCAGATAGCATTGCGGCCGGGGTGTTTTGTAGGAAAACACCATGCATTGATCGGCCTTGATCACCTGTTCGATCAACTCAAGAAAGCGCGCGTTAAAGCCTGGCGTGCCGATCGACTGCAGGCACGTCGAAAAGATGTGCAAAAATTCCGGCGCGCCCGGCCCGCTAAAGAAATCTTCCAAGGACATAAGCGCAACATGCGCAGTCACGCCGCTAAAGGCAACCGATCCCCTGTCCCCCCTGACAAGGGACAGACGATCCCGCCCCGCCTGAGCTAGACACTCAGCCAACGACATGATTTTTGCGGATGACCCCATGACCCAATCAGACGCCGGCGGCTATCAGGCGGGCCTGTCAGTGGCCGAGGTACAAAGCCTCAGCGACACGCCCATCACCAAGCTCAGCTCGAACGAAAACCCCTATGGCCCTTCACCTATGGCTGTGGCTGCAGCGCACATGGCGCTGAGCGGCGCCAACATTTACCCCGAACGCACGGACGCAGCCTTGTGTCAGAAACTGGCCGAGTTTCACGGGCAAAACATGCAGCCCGAGCATTTCTTTTCTGCCAACAGCGGGGTCGAGGTTCTGTCCCTGATCGAAGACGCACTAATCGCCCCCGGGCAACGCGCCATCATCTGCCCGCCTTGCTTTGGCGCCTATACCGGCTCGCTGATGAAAAAAGGTGTCCATGTCGACAAAGTTGATCTGGTCGGAGCTGATTTTGAAGTGCATGTCGAAGGCATCCTAGCTGCCGTCACCCCAGACACGCGGTTGGTCTACCTATGCAACCCGAACAACCCCACCGGCACCTATTTCGGCGCCGAAGTGCTGGACGCCCTACTGGACGGCCTGCCCGATCACATCACGTTGGTATATGACGAAGTCTATTTTCAATTTGCGACCGAGTTCGATCTGCCCGACGCCCTGCGCCATGTTCGTGACGGGCGCAACATCGTCATCGTGCACAGCTTTTCAAAAGCGTACGGATTGGCGGGTATGCGGGTGGGCTATGGCATCGCGCCTGAGCCGATTGCGGCGCAGATCCGCAAACGCAAACGCAGCTTTCATTTGAACTCTATGGGAATGGCAGCCGCAATGGCAGCCCTGGACGATGCCGCCCATCTGGATCGAACCGTCGCCAACAATACAACCGAGCGTGCACGTCTCTCACAAGCCCTCAGGGGTATGGGGTATGAGGTGAGCCCCTCTCAAGCCAACTTCGTCATGTTCCGTTGCCCTGATGGGATGGACGCCAAGACGCTGACCAATCAGTTGGTAACCCATGGCGTCATGGTGCGGCCAGCGTTTGACCTGCCCCACCACATCCGCGCCACGATTGGCCAACCGGATGAAAACACCCGACTGCTGAACGCTCTGAAATCGCTGCAAGACGAGGTCCAGTAATGACTCAGACCATGACAGGCGGCGAAGCGGCCGTCCTTTCGCTTTATAAACACGGGATCAACACCGTGTTCGGCCTACCCGGCGTGCAGAACGACTGGCTTTACAATGCCTTCTACGACCACCGGGAAAAGTTCCGCATCATCCACACCCGGCATGAACAGGGCGCCGCCTACATGGGCTTGGGCCATTCACTTGCCAAGGATGAGCCGACGGTCTTCAACGTGGTGCCCGGCCCGGGCCTGCTGAACGCCACCGCTGCGCTCTCCACTGCTTACGCGCTGAACGCCAAGCTTTTTTGCCTGACCGGTCAAATCAACTCGCGTGCTATTGGCAAAGACTGGGGTGAATTACACGAGATCAACGACCAGCTTGGCGTCATGCGCGGCCTCACCAAATGGGCTGAACGCGCCAATGCGCCCTCTGAGGTGCCAGGACTGATCCACAAGGCGTTCACCCAGATGCAATCGGGCAGACCGCGCCCCGTTGGGCTTGAGATCCCGATGGATGTTCTGGCCGCAGAATGCGCAGTCGACCTGCTGTCCGGCGACGTACACGGCGCCGAGCCAGAGCTGAACGAGGACACCATCGAAGCCGCAGCCAAACTGCTGGGGCAGGCCAAGACGCCGATGATCTTCGTGGGCAGCGGGGCGCAGGGTGCAAGCGCTCTGGTCCGTCAACTGGCCGAGGCATTGCAAGCGCCTGTCGTCGGTTATCGCACTGGCATGGGCGTTGTGGATGCGCGCAGCTATCTGTCGTTGCATCAACCCGCGGCCAAAGGGCTGTGGGACAAGGCGGATGTGGTTCTGACCATCGGGTCGAACATGCGTGTACCGGCCCGCAAATGGATCAAGGGTCACGCGCCGCAGATCATCCGCATCGACGTTGATCCCGATAGTCACGAAAAATTCTTTATCCCCGCCTGCGCCATCACCGCCCGCGCCGAACAGGCCTTGCCGGTGTTGCTCAACCGTCTGGAGAGGCACAATTCCGTGCGCGCTTCGCGCAAGGACGAACTGCTGGAAGCCAAGGCCAAATGGGCCGAACGGTCGGCGGTGCTGGAGCCGCAGCTCAGCTATCTCAAGGTGATCCGTGAAGAGTTGGGAGAAGACGGTGTCTTTGTTGACGAGCTGACACAGGTCGGGTTTGCCAGCCGCATCACCTATCCGGTCTACAACCCGCGCACCTATATCTCGACCGGTTACCAGGGCACGCTTGGCTATGGCTTCCCCACCGCACTAGGCGTCAAGGTGGCGCGCCCGGATGTGCCGGTAATTTCGGTCTGTGGGGATGGAGGGTTCATGTTCGGCGTGCAGGAGCTAGCCACCGCCGTACAACACAAGATTCCGTTGATTGTGCTGCTGTTCAACAACAACCAGTATGGCAACGTGCAGCAGATGCAAAAGAACAATTATGGTGGCCGGGTGATCGCAACCGATCTGCACAACCCCGACTTTGTACGTATGGTCGAAAGCTTTGGCGCGCAGGCCTTGCGCGCGACCACACCCGAAGAGGTGCGCACCGCCATCCAACAAGGCAAACGCACCACAGATGTGCCTACGGTGATCGAGGTGCCGTTCACCGAAATGCCAAGCGTTGACCAATTCCGCTGAGGGAAGAGCCATGACCGACGATCAGATCATCATTCCGCATGACAGCCCGATCAGGGCGCAGCTGGAACATGCAGTCTCAACCCGCCGCTTGATCTTTATCGCGGGGCTGCCTGGTACGGGCAAAAGCCTGATTTTGCAACAAATCATCCTGCTTGCGGATCAGGCCGGGCGCCGGGTGCATACGATGCAATGGGACGCCGCGCGCCGTCCCTTTGAAACGGCTCAGTGGTTGGAAAAATACCCCGAGGTCGACAACCTGACCCACCCCGGCATTCGAAAAGCAGTGGGGTTATGGGTGCGCGACGGCGTAATGAATTGGCATGCGCACAACAGCGATCCGGCCGAGCTTTTGGTGGCCGAACTGCCGGTTGTCGGTGGACGGTTCACCGAATTGCTGCACAAGCTCGACGATGAGGCTGAGGACCTGCTCAGTTCGAACAATGCGGTTTTCTTTGTCCCAATCCCGCGCCCAGAAATCCGACGCGCCATCGAAGGGTTTCGCGCCGATACCTTTGCCAACCCGCGCAACGAACAGGAAACCAAGGACGCACCGCCGGAAATCGTGCAGAACGACTGGCTGGACATTCGCCGGGTGCATGACCTCTGGACGGACACGCAAAGCGACCCCGCCACGGCCCAAGTCTATGACGCCGAGATTTATCGCCACGTATATGACCAACTGATGCGGCACCGCAATTTGCAGATCCTCGACATCGACCGGACGTTCGACACCAAGGGCTCGGCCTATGAACGCGCGGTTCCCGTTCAGGAACTTGCAGCGGCAGGAGAGGCAATCACCAACAGCTATGCTCGACTGAAAGAGCAATTCCCCGGCGACAGCGTCGGCCCGGTCGTGGAAGCTTGGTATGACTACTGAACCGGCTGAGGCGTTGATCCTCGATTTTGGCAGCGTGGTCACGCTGACCATGTTCGAAACGCATCGGTTTTCCGAGCGCAACCTTGGCCTGCCCGAGGGCAGCCTGACGTGGATGGGTCCGTTCGACCCAGACAATGACACGCTTTGGACCACCATGCAGCGCGACGAGATCACCGAGCGCGACTATTGGCTGACCCGAGCACGTGAAGTGGGGCAGATGCTGGGCCAGGACTGGACTGAGATGGCGCAATTCGTCATCGCCGCACGCGGCAAGGACACCGAGAAAATTATCCGCCCCGAGATGGAGCCATTGGCTGAAATCGTCAAATCCTCGGGCAAGAAACTGGCGATCCTGTCGAACGAGCTGGACCTGTTTTTTGGCAAGACCCTGCGCCAATCGCTGCGGTTTCTGGACCATTTTGATGTGATCAGTGACGCCACCTATACCAAGATCCTGAAACCCGATCCCCGCGCCTATCAAGCCTGTCTCGATGATCTGGGGCTTGAGGCGCATCAATGCGTCTTTATCGACGATCAAATGCGCAATGTGGTGGGTGGGCAGCAGGCCGGTCTGCGGTCGCTGCACCTGGATGTGAAATTGCCGCTTGACGCGTTTAATACCGCGCTGACCGAGCTTGGCATCGACGCGAAATTCACCGCGCCGGGGCAATTGGCCCGGACAAAGGACCTCTCATGACCCTGGACCAATCCCGTATCGATGCCCTGCGTGCTCAACCCGTGGCACAAGGGCTGAACTTTATCGATGGTCGATCTTACGCTGCAAGTGACGGCGCGGTGATGCCCGTGATCTCTCCCATCGATGGACGTCACTTGACCGACCTGGCCGCCTCGGGTCAGGCCGAGGTCGACCGGGCCGTTGCCGCCGCCCGGCGATCGTTCGAAGCAGGCGATTGGTCCGAATTGTCACCGGTCGAGCGTAAACGCATCCTGCTGAAATGGGCCGATCTGATCGAAACGCAGGCGCTGGACCTCGCTGTTCTGGGCGCGCGTGACAATGGCACCGACATCCGTTCCGCGCTCAAGGGCGAGCCCCTGTCTGCTGCGCAAACGATCCGCTTTTATGCTGAAGCCATCGATAAGCGGAATGGAGAAATCACCCCAACCCGCAACGATGTCCTGTCCCTGATCGACCGCGAACCCGTTGGGGTCGTGGGGATCATCACGCCCTGGAACTTCCCTTTGATGATCGGCGCGTGGAAACTTGCCCCTGCCCTGGCCGCCGGCAATTCGGTCGTGATCAAACCGTCAGAAGAGGCCAGCTTGTCCACTTTGCGTATTGTGCAATTGGCCCACGAGGCGGGGTTGCCTTCGGGCGTCCTGAACGCTGTCACCGGGCGCGGCATCGACGTGGGTGCGGCCATGGGGTTGCACATGGACATCGACGTGATGGCCTTTACCGGGTCGGGCGGTGTCGGGCGGCTGTTGATGGAATATTCCGCGCAATCCAATCTGAAACGCGTCTATCTGGAGCTTGGCGGCAAATCCCCCAACATCGTCTTTCCCGATGCACCCGATCTGGACCGAGCCGCAGCAGAAACGGCGGCCTCGATCTTTCGCAACAACGGACAGGTCTGCGTCGCGGCCTCGCGCCTGATCGTGCATCGCGACATTCACGACGACTTCCTGGCCAAGGTGCGTGACCACGCAACAGCGTTAAAAATCGGCGATCCGCTGGATTTGTCCCTGACCACCGGTGCGCTTGCAAACGCGGCGCAGCTGAGCAAAACGCAAGGTGCCGTGGCCCGTGCGATTGACGAAGGGGCGGATCTTTGGACCGGCGGTCATCAGCTGCACGCAGACAGCGGCGGATTCTACCACGAGCCGACCGTGCTGACCGGCGTGACATCGGCCATGGGCATCGCCCAGAACGAGGTTTTTGGCCCGGTTTTGGCCGCCCGCAGTTTCGATACCGAACACGAAGCCGTCGCAATCGCCAATGAGACGGTCTATGGCTTGTCATCCGTGGTCTGGTCGCGTGACATTTCACGCGCGCACCGCATGTCGCGACGGATCAAATCGGGCACGGTGCAGGTGAATTGCTTCAGTGGTGCGGATGTGACTTCGCCCTTAGGAGGCGTAAAGCAATCCGGCAATGGGTCGGATCGTTCGCTGCATGCGCTTGAAAAATACGAAAACCTCAAGGCGACCTGGATTCAGCTTTGAGCTGGCATTGCCCACGGCTGTCATCAGGCTGTCACGTCTCGGAAACCAGAACGGGGCCTCAACACCCGAGGCCCCATGACCGATCTGGACCAACTCATCGCAACCGCCCTTGATCTGGCTGCCATGGCGCCCGAGATTTCGGGTGCCACTTGGCGCGCCGATCTTGACACTTTCGACATCTGCGCTCTGTGCCCAGTGGTGCAAGACGCCGGGGGGATTGTCACAGATTTGAACAGAGGACCGCTGTTCCTGACGTCCAACGGAGCCATCGTGGCAAGTGCTTCGTCAAGGCTGCACAGCAGGATCCTTGCGGGCCTCTGTGGGTAACCCGCTGTACAGCTAAGCTTTTTTGTTGAGCCTTAAGGCAGTGCCGCGATCACCAGGATCTCGACCTTCAGGATTTCACGGGCCAGTTTGGCTTCGCCGCAGGCGCGGGCAGGTGCATGACCGGTTGGGACCCAGGCGTTCCAGACCAAGTTCATCTCGGCAAAATCTGCCATGTCAGCCAACCAGATCGTGGTCTGCAGCAGGTGTTCCTTATCGGTTCCGGCTTCGGCCAGCAGGGCATCAACCTTGGCCAGGCAATCACGGGTCTGCTCGGCAACCGTGTCCCCTTCGGCAACCTGGCCGCTGAGGTAGACAACCCCATTATGCTTGACGATCTTGCTGGCGCGTTCGGTTGTGTGAAAGCGTTCGATCATGGGGTCTCTCCAATTCTGACCGGTGATGCGTTGTGGCGCACACTCATCAACTCGGACGGCAAAGCGCAACCCTCAATCCTTTTGTGGACGTCAGTTTTGCGCCTCGCTGCCATCAAGGTTCTCCAACAGCTTCGACAGAAGCCGGTTCAATTCGGCAACCTCGTCCTTGGAGAGCCCGCGAAGCAGATGTTTCTGCCGTTCCAAGGCCGCAACCAGAACGTTGTCGTGAAGCTCTTGCCCCTTGTCAGTCAAAAACCACTCTTTCCGGCGTTCATCGGGGCTGTTGCATTGCGCCTTGGCCAGCCCCTCTTTCTCAAGCCGCGCCAAACTGCGGCTGACAGCGCCCTTGTCGATCCCGATGGTCGCACTGGCATGCGAGACGCTACTGCCGGGATTGCGGGTCAAAGATACCAACATCCGCCAATCCATCGCCCCGATGCCAAAAGCATTCTGATAATGGCGCGACGCGTTGCGGGTAAAGCGGTTCGCTGCAAAGTTCAACAGAACCGTCGGAGACCGCGAAAAACTCAAGGTTTGGCGCCTGCGCCCGTCATCATCCTGTTCCAGTTCTGTCAGGAACATCTTGTCCGGCAGATCGTCCATGTCCGTCATCAACACCTCGCTTTGTCGCGACCCTAGCGAAATCGGATTGACTCAACAACAGCTCACGTGTTGACATGACAACATGTCACGCAAGAGGCCAGCAAAATGACCAATGCGCCTATCTATGAAATCGACCCCGAAGCGTTCTGGAAAGATCCCTACCCTGACCTGAAACAACTGCGTGCGAACGCCCCGGTCGCCTTTGTCCCGCAGTTGGGTGCGGTGCTGATCACCCGACGCGACGACATCTTTGCGAATGAGAAAAAGATCGACATCTTTTCGTCCACTCAACCAGACGGGCTGATGACCCGCTTGATGGGCCAGAACATGATGCGCAAAGATGGCGACGCGCATATGGCCGAGCGTAAGGCGATCTTTCCCACCGTGTCCCCCAAAACGGTCAAGAACGTTTGGAAAGCGCAGTTCATCGAGATGACAAAGGCAACCTTGGATGACCTGCACCCCAAAAGGCAGGCCGATATGGTCCTGGACATCGCCAAGCGGATTTCCGGCGACGCCTTGCGGGTGATGACGGGGCTGACCAACATGACCTGGCAAGAGATGGATCGCACCAGTCAGGGCATGATCGACGGCTGCGCGAATTACGCGGGCGACCCCGAGATCGAAGCGCATTGCCACGATTGCACCGCCTCGATCGACAGTCACATCGCGGCGCGCAGGCCGGACCTGCAAGCCAACCCGGACGCCTCCCTTTTGTCGGTCCAGATGCAAGCCGGTCTGTCGGACGAGCAGATCAGCGCCAACATCAAACTGGCGATTTCAGGCGGTCAGAACGAGCCGCGCGACGTGATCGCGGGTGCCATCTGGGCACTGCTCACGCACCCAGATCAACTGGCGCTTGTTCAAGCCGGTCAGGCAAACTGGATGGATGTGTTCGAAGAATACGCGCGCTGGATGTCCCCCATCGGCATGTCCCCGCGAGAGATTGCCAAACCCTATGAGCTACATGGCGTCTCTCTGGCCCCGGGCGACCGGGCGTTTTTCATGTTTGGGTCGGGCAACCGAGACGAGCGTACCTTTGAACGGCCCGATCAGTTCGACATGACACAGGATCATGGCCCATCGATCGCCTTTGGGGCGGGGCCGCATTTCTGCGCCGGGGCCTGGGCGGCACGCACATTGATCGCGGATGTCGCCTTGCCGATGATCTTTGAACGGCTGACAAACCTGCGGCTGGCAGGCGATGTACCCTTTGGAGGATGGGCATTTCGCGGACCGCTGAGCATGCCTGTAGCTTGGGACATCTGACAGCGAGCACCTTTTCCCACGGGGCAGATTTGATTAACGTTTCGGGATTGCGCGCGCCGCACCGTTCGAAAGCCCTGCTCATGTCCGATCCAAACAGCCCAAGTCAAGATCCGCATATCAAGGTCGGGTTCCTGCTGTTTCCCGGCTTTCCCATGTCGTGCCTGACATCAGCCATCGAACCCCTGCGCGCAGCAAACGACATTACCGGAACGCAAACCTTTTCCTGGGTCCTGATCTCGGAAGATGGTCAACCCGTTCAATCGAGCGCAGAGATCCCGTTTCAGGCCAATTGCACCTTGGCCGATGCCCCGGATGTCGACATGTTGTTTCTGATGTCCAGCCCGTCAGGCAAATTCGTGCATCCCAAGCCCTCGAACGGGCACCTGCGCAAGATCGCCCGGCATGGTGCGATTGTGGGGGCGGTTAGCGGCGGTATCTTTCCGCTTGCCCGCGCAGGGCTGCTCGATGGGCATTCGTGCTCTGCGCATTGGTGCTATAGCACCGCCTTTTCCGAGGCCTTTCCCTATCTGGAACTCAGCGACAGCCTGATCCAGATGGACAAACGCCGCTATACCACGTCCGGAGCAGGCGCGATCTTTGATCTGATGTTGCACGTGATCGAAGATACTTTGAACGCCACCCTGATGACCGAAGTGGCCTGCTGGTTCCAACACCCGGTGATCCGCGGCGCAGGCGTCCGGCAGAAAACACCGGCATTCAACTGCGACAGCACTGCTGACGGTTTGCCGCCCATAGTGTCCAAGACGGTTGAACTCTTCAGCCAAAACCTTGGCCAACCCCTATCCATGAATGAAATTGCAGATCAGTTGGGTGTTTCGGCCCGACATCTGGAACGCAGCTTCAAGGCAACAATGGGGGAAAGCCCCGGCAAGCACTATCGCGATCTGCGGATGCGGGCAGCGCGGCAAATGGTGCTTTATTCCAATGACCCGATCAGCCGGATTGCCCATGCGGTGGGATACGAAACCTCGGCCAACATGATCCGCAATTATCGCCGCTGTTTTGGCCGGTCCCCGCAAGAGGACAGGCGTAACGCGAACCCATTTCGCGTCACAAACGCAGAAAACCGCCCTTAGCCCTTTGAGGTAAAACAACGGGCCAATCACGCGACGCCCCACGCAGAGGCTGTTACGGTTGCAATCTAGTTGCGTCCCCGTGCTGACGAAGCAGCACTCGGTCGATCTCGGGTCGGTAATCGGTTTTGCAATCTTGCGACCAAAAGAACCCAAATTGGCGCCGCAGAGTATTCAATGTCCGCGCACAATTGGACCGAAGCCCATGATGTGCTGGCGACATTATTCAGGATTTCCACTCCTTTATGATCCCGATCGCCCCCAGCCATGGCGATTGCTGAAAACCCCAGCGTTAACCCGCCATTGGCATCGACAAGGGGCGTGCACCTGATTGTTAAACCCAGGCAAGATGCCCGATTGCTTGACCTCGCTTGCCAAATTTTTGAGCGCGCGCATCACGCTCACTGACTGCACATCCGAAATCGGTTTCATTCAATCACCCGCCTCGGCTAAGAAGGCAGCACCCCTTGTTTGCACGCGCTGGTGTCGGAGGCCGCATGACTTTGAAATCTGAAATCTTGGACCTGTCTCGCCAAAACAATATTGGCGACCTGACGCCTTGGTTCGACGCGCAATTGAACGCACGCATCGACAGCGGCGCATTTGCCCAGGAAGACACACTGCGCGCCGACATGGCTCGAATCTTGGCTGATCTAACCGCCTATCGTGAACAGAACGGCATTGGCGCGGCTGTGATCGGCATGTCCGGCGGGGTCGACAGCGCCTTGACCGCGGCGCTGTTCAAGGCTGCAGGCTGGCGCGTTGTGGGCCACACCATGCCGATCGAACAAAACCCCGAGGAGACCGAGCGCGGTCAAGAAGCCTGCATCGCCCTTGGTATCGAACATCAAAACATCGACCTGACGCCACAGTTTCATTCCATGGTCGAGGGGCTGACCAAACTGGATCCCGCCCTTTCAAACGGCGATGAGGCCGGCCTGCGCATCCGGCGCGGCAACATGCGCGCGCGGCTTCGGATGATCACGCTTTATGACCAGGCGCACCGCTATGGTGGGGTCGTGGCCAGCACCGACAATTTCTCGGAACTCGCCGCCGGCTTCTGGACACTGAACGGTGATGTGGGGGATGTGGCCCCGATCCAGTCCCTGCTCAAGTCGTGGGAGGTACCCTGGATGGCGCGCGAGATCGGTGTGCCCGAAAAGACCTGGCGCGCGACCCCCACCGATGGCCTTGGCATCAGCGCAGGCGACGAGGCCCAGCTGGGCGTGAGCTATCTGCAATGGGATCTGATGGTGTTGGCGATGGCGGATGCCCTGGCTGCCAATCCGAATCTCAGCCGCGAGGAGTTGCCCCAGGCCATGGGCTTTGGCGAGGATGCCGAGGGCACCAGGGTGCTGGATTGTGTCGCAGGACGCTTGGGCCGGACTTGGTACAAACGCGCCGGAACCTTCAACCTGGCCCACCCGCGCGAGGGTCGCTATGACGCCCTGGCCGGGATTGATCGCGCGTTGTTCATGCCCAACCTGCTGAAATAAAACTGGTTTTCTTTCACCTTGAACGCGGGCCCAACACTGGCCCCGCGGTTCTTAGTGATGATTCACCTCCTGGCACGCCGACGATATCCGGACGTTGCGGAATTGGCGCCATATCGCTGCAGGGCAGCATTTTTACTTGCACCCCTCCTCTTTGTAGATAAAAAACTAACCTATGCGTCAGGCAGGGAATTTTTATCTATAAAAGGAGTACCGACGTGCTGGATACAACAACGGTTCGCACGGACTGGACCCGTGAAGAAGCTGAAAAGATCTATAACCAACCGTTCATGGATCTGCTCTATCAGGCGCATACGGTGCACCGGGCCCATTTCGACCCGAACCAGGTTCAGAGATCGAAACTCCTGTCGATCAAGACCGGCGGTTGCGCCGAAGACTGCGCGTACTGCTCACAATCTGCCCGCAACGGCGCCAAGCTCTCGGCTTCGAAACTGATCGAGGTTGAGCGCGTGATCGCCGAGGCTCGTAAGGCCAAAGAAGGTGGCGCGACGCGGTATTGCATGGGGGCCGCCTGGCGCTCGCCCAAAGACCGTGACATGGCCGCGCTTGAGGCGATGATCGCTGGCGTCAAAGACCTGGGCATGGAAACCTGCATGACCCTGGGCATGCTGGACGACAACCAGGTGTTCCGCCTGCGCGACGCGGGTTTGGATTACTACAACCACAACATCGACACCTCCGAGCGGTATTATTCCGAGATCATCACCACCCGCACCTTTGCTGACCGGATCGACACGCTCAACCGTGTGCGCGAGGCCGGCATGAAGGTCTGCGCCGGTGGCATCGTCGGCATGGGTGAACAGCAGATGGACCGCATCGACATGCTGGTGTCGCTCGCCACGCTGGACGAGCACCCGGATTCCGTACCGGTCAACATGCTGATCCCGATTGCCGACACACCGCTGGCGGATGTCGAAAAGCTGGATCCGATCGAGTTTGTCCGGACCTGCGCCTTGGCCCGCATCCTGATGCCGAAGTCGCACGTACGCCTGTCCGCCGGCCGCACTGACATGACCGAAGAAATGCAGGCGATGTGCTTCTTTGTCGGCGCCAATTCGATCTTTGTGGGCGACACCCTGCTGACCGCTGACAACCCCGAAGAGGACAAAGACGGCCAACTGTTCGCCAAGCTTGGCATCCAGGCCATGGCCGTGGGGTGTGACGCCTCGAAATGACGCTGTTTGCCCGGCATGACCGCGCCCTGACTGCGTTGCAGACAAGGGGCCGTTACCGCGCGTTGATCGCGCGGGCCGGGCATGACTTTGCGTCAAATGACTATCTCGGGCTCGTCGGGTCCGAGGTGTTGCAGGCTGCGGCCCGCGAGGCTCTGGATCGCGGCGTTCCGGTTGGCGCGGGCGGTTCGCGTCTGTTGCGGGGCAATGCGGATGAGCATGTGTTGCTGGAGCAAGAGGCGGCTGCGTTCTTTGGCGCCCAAGCCGCCCTGTTCATGGGCGGCGGGTTTCAGGCCAACACGGCGATCTTTTCGACCCTGCCGGGGCATGAAGACCTAGTGCTTTATGACGCCCTGATCCACGCCAGCACGCATGACGGGATGCGCCTTGGTCGTGCCAAGACACAAGCCTTTGCCCATAACGATGTCTCTGCCGCCGAGGACGCAATCGGCACTTGGCGCGCGGCAGGTAATATCGGCCAGATCTGGATCGCGGTCGAAAGCCTTTATTCCATGGACGGAGATCTGGCCCCCGTGGCTGAACTGATGGCGCTGGCCGATGCCCATGAAGCGGTTTTGGTCGTGGATGAAGCCCACGCCACCGGCGTCTTTGGCGACCAGGGACGCGGGCTGAGCCACGCCTATGCCGCGCGCGATAATCTGTTGACCTTGCACACCTGCGGCAAGGGATTGGGCGTCTCGGGCGCGTTGATTTGTGGAGCGCAAGTGCTGATCGATACGTTGATCAACAAGGCCCGCGGATTCATCTTTGCCACTGCGCCCTCCCCGCTAAATGCTGCCCTCGTGCGGGCTGCGCTGAACGAGCTACGCGACAACCCCGCCCGACGAGCGGCAGCGCAGGTCCTGATGAACCACGCTCACAAAGAGGCGCAGGATCATCTTGGCCTAAGCGGCTTTCGAAGTCAGATCATGCCCATCATCATCGGCGCGGACAAACCCACAATGGCGCTTGCGTGCTCCATGCAGGACATGGGCTATGACATCCGCGGCATCCGTCCACCCACTGTTCCACGAGGCACCTCGCGGCTGCGAATCTCCATCACGCTCAACACCCCTGCCCCGGTGATCTCGGACATGTTCCGCGATCTTTCCCAAGCGAAGAAGGCTCTGCCCCATTGACCAACCCTGTCATCGTCACCGGAACCGACACCGAGATCGGCAAAACCGTGTTTTCCGCAGGTCTGACCCGCGCTTTGAAGGCGACCTATTGGAAACCCGTGCAATCGGGCATCGAGGCCGAGACCGACAGCCAGATCGTTGCCCGCCTGTCCAGCCAGACCACTCTGCCCGAGGGGTATCTGTTGCAACTGCCTGCTTCGCCGCATTTGTCGGCCGAGGCCGAAGGGGTTGAGATTGACCCAAACGTCCTGCCCTTGCCCACAGTCGATGGTCCTCTGGTGGTCGAAGGCGCCGGTGGGCTGCTGGTGCCGCTGAACCGGCAAGTGCTCTATGCTGATCTGATCGCGGATTGGGGGGCCCCGGTGATCTTGTGTGCAAGGACGAAGCTGGGCACCATCAACCATACTCTCTTGTCTCTCGCCGCCTTGCGCGAACGCAATTGCACGATTCTGGGCGTGGCCTTCATCGGTGACGCCGAACCACTGGTCGAACAGACGATCATCGACTTTGGAAAATGCGCCCCTCTGGGCCGCTTTCCCGTGATGGACAGTGTCACGCCAGACGCCTTGGATCAGGCGTTCACCAATATCGACATGGACACCATCCGCCGGGGCATGAACCTATGACACCGCTTGAATTCGACCAGAAACACCTTTGGCACCCTTACACCAACGTCGAAAAACCTGGGCCGACCTTTATTGCGAAAGAGGCCGAAGGTGTCTGGATCACGCTCGACGATGGCACCCGTTTGATCGACGCCATGTCGTCGTGGTGGTGCATGCTGCATGGCCACCGCAACCCCACGATCACGCAAGCGATCCACGACCAGCTTGACCGCCTGCCACATGTGATGTTTGGCGGCATGGCTCATGATCCGGCCATTGAGCTGGGGCAAAAACTGCTCGAAATCACACCGCCTTCGTTGCAACGGATTTTCTACTGCGACAGCGGCTCGGTCTCGGTCGAGGTGGCGATGAAAATGGCGGTGCAGTACCAGCACGCCGTCGGCCATCCGGGTCGCAGCCAGTTCGTCACCACCCGCTCTGGCTATCACGGCGACACGTGGAAGGCGATGAGCGTCTGCGACCCCGTCACCGGCATGCACCACCTGTTTCAGGGCGCGCTGAGCATCCAGCATTTTGTCCCCCAGCCCCCGATCGCGATTGATCAGGAATGGCCGGAAGACCCTGCATTGAACGGCATTGCCGAGTTGCGGGCTGTCCTGGAAGAGTATCACAAGCAGATCGCGGCCTTCATCCTGGAGCCGGTCGTGCAGGGCACTGGGGGCATGTACTTCTACCACCCCGAATACCTGAACCAGGCACGTGCCTTGTGTGACGAGTTCGGCGTGCTTCTGATATTCGACGAGATCGCCACCGGCTTTGGCCGCACCGGCCGTCTGTTTGCCACCGATCACACAGATATCGAGCCCGACATCCTGTGCATGGGCAAGGCGCTGACTGGCGGTCACATCAGCTTTGCCACCACCATGACCAACGACCGCGTGGCCCAAGGGATCGGCAATGGCGAACCGGGCGTGTTCATGCATGGACCAACCTTCATGGCCAACCCGCTGGCCTGTGTTGCCGCCAAGGCGAGCCTTGACCTATTGGACCAGACCGATTGGCAGGCCAACGTCACACGGATTGAAACCGCCTTGAACGAGCAACTCGCCGCCGCGCGCGATCTGCCGAATGTTGCAGACGTGCGCGTGCTGGGTGCCATCGGGGTAATCGAGATGGACCACCGCGTCAGTGCCGATCAGGCTCATGCGCTGGCGCATGACATGGGCGTGTTCCTGAGACCGTTTGGACACAACATCTATTGCATGCCACCCTTCATCACCTCGGACGACGAGCTGTCGGCGATCTGCGACGGTATGCTTCGCCTGGCGCGAGAGCTCTGATGCAGATCGATTGGTTACGGAATTCCGGGACGGCGGATGATGTGATCGTCGTCTTTGGTGGGTGGGCCCTGGGGCCTACACCCTTTACCCACCTTCAGGGCACGCAGGATGTGCTTTTTGTGCAGGACTACCACAATCTGGACACCCCCCTGCCCGATCTTGGCGGATACCAATGTGCCACTCTGATCGCCTATTCTTTTGGAGTGGCCTCATATGCGCATTGGCAGGCGGATCACCCTGATCCCTTCACCCGCAAAGTGGCGATAAACGGCACTTTGGCGCCGGTGGATCGCACCACCGGAATTCCACCTGTTGCCATGGCCAAAACCATCGAAACCCTGTCACCAAAGGCTTACCAACTCTTTTTGGCGCGCTGTTACGGCGTTGGGCAAGAGACAGCCCGGATCGACGTAGACGCACGCCGGGATGAACTGCTGGCGATCGAAGCGCGCGGCACCGCGCCGGAGGTGGAATTCGACCGTATCTGGATCTCGACAAACGACAGGATCATGCCCACCACCAACCAGGTGCGCAGCTGGAAGGCACAGTCAGATCGAGTGGCTCACATCGACGGACCGCATGTGCCCTTTGCGCGTTGGTCCACATGGGATGAGGTGACACAGACATGAGAACCATCGTCCTTGACCCTGATCAGCGCCGCATCCGGCAGAGCTTTCGCCGAGGTCTGGCAAGTTATCACGACAATGCCGAGGCGCAGGCTGAGATTGCCCGCGATCTGGTAAATGTCCTGAAGCCTCACGCGTCTGCCCCGATTGCCCGCGCATTCGAATTTGGCTGTGGGACAGGCCACCTCACCCACCTGTTGCGTCAGCAAATCGACATCGACTGGATGTTGGCCAATGATCTGGTGCCCGAATGCGCCGAGGCAGTTGCCCCCTATGTCGACGCCTTTGCTGCAGGCCCGATCGAAACCCTTTCCGTTCCGACTGGATTGAGCCTCATCTGCTCGGCTTCGACCGTGCAGTGGATCCCGGATCAGACCCAACTGTTGCAACGATTCAGTGATCATCTTGCACCGGGCGGCCTGTTGGCGCTCAGCGGGTTTGGCACCGCGCAGTTTCACGAATTGCAGGCCCTTGGGTCGGCTGCCGCAGCACCCGGCTATTGCGACGCGGAAGATTGGGCTGCCAAGGCCCCGAAAGACGTGGAAATCCTGCACTTGAAGCAAGAGCCCATCGTGATGTGGTTTGATGGCGCCCTGCCTTTGCTCCGCCACCTACGCAAGACCGGTGTAAACGGGCAATCAAACACGCAATGGTCACGCTCAAAATTGAGTGAATTTGAACGTCGTTACGCCGAGCAATTCGGCCAGGACAGCCTGCTGCCCCTGACCTATGATCCGGTCTGGATGATCGCGCGCAAGCGTTAACCCAATCGCGACAGGTGGCGACGCAGCACCGAAACGGCTGTATCCACGTCCCGCCGGTTGATTGCGGTCATGATCGCGCGGTGATCGCGGTCCTCGCGTTGCGACCAAGCACTTGAGTAGGTCGCCAACAGGTGCCGCGCGCTGAGCATCTGCAAATCCGTGATCTCGGCCTTCAGGCGCGGCATCGCACAGCCGGCAATGATTGCCAGGTGGAACCGGCGGTTTTGCGCTTCCCAGGTGAACAGGTCTTGCGCTTCGTCACAGGCCACACGCGCGGCCTCGGCCTCTTGCCGCTGTTCAAGCGTCAGATGCGTCACCGAATGGCCAAGTGCCAACGGCTCCAATGCCAATCGCATCTCGCGAATTTCGCGCATGTCGGCGGGGTCGAACGGGGCCACACGAACCCCACGACGCGATTGACTGACGGCCAGCCCCCGCGCCTCGAGCCGCAAAAGCGCCTCGCGCACCGGCACATGGCTGGTCTCGAACGTGCGAGCGATATGGTCTTGCCGCAGCTTGGTGTCAGCCTGCAGTTCCCCACGCACGATCTGATCGGTCAGTGACTGAACGATCTGGTCTGAAATAGTCTGCTTGGTGGCCGATGTCATGTCGATACTGATAGAAACCAAGAGGCCAAAGAGCAAGATCGATTAGTGGTTTTTGGCCTTGAAACACAGAGGTTTGGCGTCCTGATCGCCACTAAAGCTGCGCCGCCCAGAACCGGTATCGGTCCTGGCCTGTAACCTCGCGGATAAGGCCCAGATCGGCAAAGAGATTGAGGTTTCGCCGGGCCGAGGGCCGCGAACAGCCTGTATCCTTGGACACCAGTTCCGCTGAAACGATGGGGTACTTCATCATCGTCCCCATCAGCTCTGCCGGGGTACGCCCCGACAGATGCTGTGTCGCCTGCTGCGCTCGGGCTTGCCAATCGGCCAAACGCTCCAGTTCCATGTTCGCCTTCAACGCCCCCTGCCGGATCGCGTCGTAAAATACCTCTAATCGCGCCTCGGCCCCGCCTGCGTTTTCCGACAGCCCGTGCCGGTCGAACCGGTGGCTTTCCGACAGTGGCAAAAAGGGCGCCGCGGCATCCAGCCCCTCTCGTGCCAGAATGACTGCGGCAACAGTTGGCTCCAACAGCTCGTCCCAGGGCGTGATGTCATGCGCGCGCCATTGGGCAAAGGCGTAGGCCGCCCGCGTCAATGGATGCGCGGCCTGGGCCAGGCCCACTTTGGCCGCCCAATCCCGCCCCATGCTTTCCAACTCGTAACCTATCGGGCGATCCTCGCCCGGTACGTTCTGCGGGTCAGCCTGATGGGCGCGGCCCAGGAAATGGTGTACCCCGTCCGTGGGCCCCCCACCCTGCACCGGGCGCGCCATCAATCGGCGCATGGCCCAACTGGCCCGCGACAGATCACGTGCGGTGTCATCAGTGGCCAATCGCAACGCCTGATAAAGGGCGATCCGCTCAGGCCCCAACCAGACGCCCTCGCTGCGCAACACAGCCGACACGGTGGCCAAGGCAAACCGTTCCTTAACCTGTGACGGGAAATGGCGCAGACGCTCGGCATACCGTTCGACTGCCTGGACCGTCGCGATCAACGCCCGGTATCTGCCACGCTCGGCCTCGATCCAGACTGCGGGGTCAAGGCTCATGGGGCGTGGCGCAATCGGCCAAGGGGCAGTCGCAGAATCCTCCTCGTCCGGCGGGCCGGGAAGGAACCACAGATCGTCGTCGTCGTCTTCTGTGTCGTCTGGGTCGAAAGGTGAGGGCAAAGCGCACTAGTCCAAAAGCTTGGGACCAAGCTAGCAAATGAAAACGGCCCCGCCAATTGGCAGGGCCGCAGGCCGCGATGAAATCGCGATTACTTCAGACGACGCACCGCCCCCATCGAGGCGCTGGTGGTCAGTGCCGCATAAGCCTTGAGCGCGGTCGACACCGCTCGCTGGCGTGGCTCTGCTGGCCCCCAAGGCAACGGGCCTTTCGCCTCGCGGCGTTGGTTCAGGACATCATCACCCACCGCCAGATTGATAGTGCGGTTCGGGATGTCAATCTCGATCAGGTCGCCGGTTTCCACCAGGCCGATTGCGCCGCCCTCGGCGGCTTCGGGGCTGGCGTGACCAATCGACAGGCCCGATGTGCCGCCCGAGAAACGACCGTCCGTCAACAGGGCGCATTTCTTACCCAGTCCTTTGGATTTCAGGTACGAGGTCGGATAGAGCATTTCCTGCATGCCCGGACCACCTTGCGGGCCTTCGTAGCGGATGATCACCACCTCGCCCGCCTGAACCTTGCGGGTCAGGATACCCTCGACGGCGTCGTCCTGGCTTTCGAACACGCGAGCAGGGCCCGAGAATTTCAAGATGCTTTCGTCCACACCTGCGGTTTTGACGATACAGCCATCCAATGCGATGTTGCCGAACAGAACGGCCAGGCCACCGTCTTTCGAGAACGCAGCTTCGACCGAGCGGATCACACCACCCTCGCGATCTGTGTCCAGTTCCTTGAACCGGTTCGACTGGCTGAACGCTTGCGTGGTACGCACACCACCCGGGGCAGCTTTGAACAGTTCTTCGGCCTCAGGGTTGTTGGCGACCTTGATGTCCCATTTGGCGATAGCCTCTCCCATCGACGCGGTGTGCACAGTCGGAACATCTTCGTTGATCAGCCCGCCGCGGTGCAATTCGCCCAGGATCGAAAAGATGCCGCCAGCACGGTGCACGTCTTCCATGTGGACGTTGTGAATGTTCGGCGCGACTTTGCACAAGCATGGCACTTTGCGGCTGAGCCGGTCGATGTCGTCCATGGTAAAATCTACTTCACCCTCTTGGGCAATGGCCAGCAGGTGCAGAACCGTGTTGGTTGAACCGCCCATGGCGATGTCCAGGCTCATGGCGTTCTCAAAAGCGGCGAACGACGCAACCTCGCGCGGCAACAGGCCAGCTTCGTCACCCTCGTAGTGACGTTTGGTGATGTCGACGATCTTACGTCCGGCTTCCAGGAACAGGTTCTTGCGGTCCGAGTGTGTGGCCAGTGTCGAGCCATTGCCAGGCAGCGCCAGACCCAGAGCTTCGGCCAGACAGTTCATCGAGTTTGCGGTGAACATCCCCGAGCACGATCCACACGTCGGGCAAGCGTTCTCTTCAATGTGCTTGACTTGTTCATCAGTGAACTTTTCGTCCGCTGCAGCCACCATTGCGTCAACAAGGTCAACCTTGTTCATATCCAGATCGGCTATGTCGATCTTGCCGGCCTCCATCGGGCCACCCGAGACAAAGATGACCGGAATATTCAGGCGCATGGCGGCCATCAGCATGCCGGGTGTGATCTTGTCGCAGTTCGAAATACAGACCATCGCATCCGCGCAATGCGCGTTGACCATGTATTCCACCGAATCCGCAATCAGCTCACGCGAGGGCAGCGAATAAAGCATGCCGTCGTGGCCCATGGCGATGCCGTCATCAACCGCGATGGTGTTGAACTCTTTGGCGATACCGCCAGCGGATTCAATCTCGCGCGCAACCATCTGGCCCAGATCCTTGAGGTGGACGTGGCCCGGCACAAACTGCGTGAACGAGTTCACCACAGCAATGATCGGTTTTCCAAAATCCCCTTCGCCGACGCCTGTTGCACGCCACAGGCTGCGAGCGCCTGCCATGTTGCGGCCATGGGTAGATCTACGAGAGCGGTATTGCGGCACAGCTAGAGCCCCTCTTTCAGAATTATGTTCGAAGAACCCTTAATGACCCCCAAGCCCCGTTCCAAGCCATAACCAACCGAATAGCAGCTGAGTTTGGCAGAATCTTCCACTCTGATGCGGAGATCAGGGTAATTTTTGCTGAAATGCGGTCTCCCCCGGTCTGCGACGACGCCGAACTCAGGACCTGATCATAAGCCGGTTCTGTTGCAAGGATTTGGCTCTGCCGAACCGTTTGCGGTTTTGTGGAAGTTAGGTTGCCAGCTCGACAAATTGGCGGCACGGGCGGATTCCGGACATGCCCGCCATGTGATGAATCGAACGCCTTGCTCGACGATGTCGATCAAGTATTTCCGGCGCCTCATTTCAATCGAAATGGGGCATCCGAAGCCTTTCACCTTGATGAAAATCTCGTCCGTTCTTCAGGAGCGTCCGCATGATCCTATGCGGCGGCGGGTTGTTTCAGCGATTGAGCCGCTATTCCGAACATGGAAGAACACAGCGAACACGATGACGCCCTTGACGGAAATCACTGGGGCGATCCGCCTGCGCTACTGCTCTCAACAGTTCGCTCGGTAACGTGATTGAGGCAAAGCGTCAAAACTTGACATCAGAACCCGATCAAATCCCCCAGCAAAGTCGTGAGCCTAAGGCACCGAATAAAATTTCAGCAAGCTTCTACGTGCGTAAGCCATTGCTGTAGCTTGATTATTTTTGTTACTTTTTCACGGGCGTTGTGACTATTTCCGTTTCTTATAAGGGCTATTCAGACTAGAAATTTCAAACTCGCAAGCAAGGCTGCATTTGGATAAACAGCGGAGAGGCCATCGGTTCGGTTTGATCTCCGCTGCAACTTATCTCATGCGGAGTCCATCTATGTTTTCCGAGTTACTCAACAGCCTGCGTGCCAGACTGCAGACAACATCTACACTGGCCCAGGAATCCGTCCGCGAAGGACAAACACTGACCAACGGCTTCTTTCAAAACACCGTGGTCGAAAACACACCTGCCTTTGTTCTGGACGACAATTTTGCGCGGCTTCTGAATTTTGGGCAGGTGGAAACCAACAATGCCCCGTCATCGGTCTCAGTCCAGGCCGAAGACGTTCAGGTCTTTAACTTCCGCTCGGGCAGCATCGACGCCAACGGCGCGGCGGCCACAGGTGTTGAGGTCACAGACGGATCCAACGCAGATGTCCGCAACTTTGGCAGCATCTCGGGTGACTTGAACGGGGTCGAATTCTCGGGCGTGAACAGCTCGGGCACGCTGGACAACTTCCGCGGTGGTGTCATCTCGTCTGACAGCCGCGCCGTCGAAATCGAAGGTAACGGCATCAGTGTTCGCAACTTTGGCGACATCGTCGGCACCGGCAACCAGCGCAACGGCACCATCTACACCAATGCCACCGCCGAAGATGTCAGCATCTCGAACTTTACCGGCGGCACCATTGACGCAGGCGCAGGCAACAGCGGCGCGGGCATCTCGTTGCAGGTGGGCGACGAAGCAAATGATGTGGTTTCCAACACCATCTTCAACGGCTTTGGCGCCACCATTCAGGGCCGGGGCCAAGGGGCTGCAAACACCGGTGGCGCGGGCGACGGTATCCGGATCGACGACGGTGCCGAAGGGGCCGTATCCGACACCGACATTGTCAACAGCGGACTGATTTCGTCGGAAAGCAATCAGGGCACTGCGGCCGGTATCCGGATCGCCGATGGAGTCGCGGCCGAAGGGCGTATCCTCAACACTTCGACCGGTGCGATCGAAGGCGCTCGTAACGGCCTGTACATCGGTCAAGGCGAACACGACCTGGATGTCCTGAACTTTGGCACGATTCAATCCGACAGCCGCGCGGTCAACATCGATGGCACCGGCGTTGACCTGACCAACGCGGGCGACATTCTGGGCACCGGTGATCAACGCAACGGCACGGTTTATGCCGACGGCACCGCTGACGACTTCTCGATTCGCAACCTTCCGTCAGGCACCATTGATGCAGGCGAAGGCAACAAGGGCTCGGGCTTTGCGACCGAAATCGGCGGGGCCGCAGATGGCGCCACGACATTTGAGCTGACCAACGACGGCACCATTCAGGGTCGTGGCAATGGCGAAGCTGGCGCAGGATTGGCAGGCGACGGTGTGCGCATCGGCAACGTTGGCAACACAGGCACAACCGATGCCACCATCCTCAACCGGGGTGTGATCAGCTCGGAAGGGAATAATGGCACAGTGGCAGGCGTCCGCGTCGTCAATGATGTCAACTTCCAGGGCTCTATCACCAACGAGGGCATCATCAGTGGCGCGCAAAACGGCGTCTACTTTGGTGAAGGCGACCACACGGGTGGTTCCTTCGTGAACGAAAGTGGAGGCCTGATTTCTTCGGATAGCCGCGCTGTGAACATCGACGGCATTGGGCTGAATGTCACCAACGAGGGTACGATCCAAGCCACCGGCAACCAGCGCAACGGCACAGTATACGCCGATGGAACCGCTGACGATTTCACGTTCACCAACAGCGGCTTCGTTGACGCAGGTCTGGGCTTGCAGGGTTCTGGCTTTGCAGCCGAAATCGGCGGCGCGGCTGACGGCGCAAACAGCTTTGTGCTGGACAACTCTGGCATAATCGTTGGCGAGGGCAACGCTGCTGCTGCAACCGGTCAAGCTGGGGACGGTGTCCGCATCGGCAATGTCGGCAACCAAGGCACATTCGACGGGACGATCACAAACTCGGGCATCATTGAATCCGGGGCGATCAACGGCACGGTCGCTGGTGTGCGTGTTGTCAACGGTGTGAACTTTCAGGGCACGCTGAACAACGCAGGCAACATCGCGGGTGCTCAGAATGGTGTCTACTTTGGCACGGGCGACCACTCGGGCGGGTCTTTTGTGAACTCTGGCATCCTGACGTCGAACAGCCGTGCGCTGAACATCGACGGCACCGGGCTGGACGTCGTGAACTCGGGTCTCATTACCGGTACTGGTGATCAGCGCAACGGCACAGTTTATGCCGACGGAACTGCCGACAACTATACGTTCACCAACACGGGCCGCGTCGAAGGTGGTTTGGAAGCCAACGGCTCTGCCGTTTCGCTGCAGACCGGTGATGTCGCAGGTGACATCGTGTCGGCCGCCATCTTCAACGAGGGTACCCTGCAAGGCTCTGGCGACGCGGTCGAAGGGAACACCATCGGCGACGGTCTGCGCCTGTTCAGCAATCAAGAGAACGCGGGTTTTGCCGGGTTGGTACAGAACACTGGTGTTATCGCCGGGTCCGAAGACAGCGACGTTGCAGCAGGTATTCGCATCGACGGTGGCCTGACCCTGTTGGGTGCAATCCTGAACGAGGGTGAAATCAACGGCACAGTGAATGCCATTGATGCCCGTGAAGCCGGAGACGTCACCTTTGTCAATGATGACGACGGCGTGGTGAATGGCAACGTGTTGCTGGGTGCCGGGAACGATATCGTGGTCGATCTGGGCGAAATCAACGGTGTCATCGACGGTGGCGCAGGCAACGACGATCTGATCGCCGGTGCAGGTGACAACGTAATCGTCGGTGGTCTTGGAAATGACTTCATCGACGGCGGCGAAGGAATCGACACAGCTGATTTCTCGGATCAGGACGTGGGCGTGACCGTCAACCTGGGGACCAACGGCAATGGCACAGCAACCCGCGAAACCGGCTTTAGCGTGCAAATCACCGACGCCGTTGTCGATGAGCCAGACCAGTTCGGTTCGGCAATCCCAGACCCCTCCTGGTTCGTCGAAGAAGCCATTCTGGGCAACCTGTACTACAACATCCACACTTCGGAATTCCCCGGTGGCGAGATCCGCGCGCAGCTGCTGGTCGACGATATCGTAACCGATGGCAATATCCGCACCATCTCGTTGAGCGGCAACCTGGATGCGGCGCAAGAGCCGGGCCCGCTGTCTGACAGCGAAGCCACGGGTGAGGCCACTTTGGTCATCACGCAAAACCTGACAACACGCGAAGTCACCTATTCCAGTGACTTGAACGTGACCGGCCTGAACGAGGCTGATTTGGCGTCGCCGAACCCGGGCGTTATCTCGGCCATCCACCTGCACAACGCACCTGCCGGGGTCAACGGCCCCATCGTGCAAGATACGCTGGTGGACGCTGGCGGCACGGTTGATGGAGCTGCCTCGATCGGTGTCTCAGGTGTCGATGTGATCAACGAAGTCAGCGAAATCGACGTTCTGTTCTCGATCGAGAATGTGATCGGTTCCGGCGATGGCGACGTGATCACCGGCTCGGACGCGGCCAACAGCCTGAGCGGCGAAGGTGGCAATGACCTTCTGAACGGCGGCGAAGGCGATGACCTGCTGACCGGTGGCGCAGGTGAAGACATCTTTGTCTTCGAAGGCGACTTCGGCAACGACGCGATCACCGACTTCCAGGTGGGCGTGGACCGGCTGGATTTCTCGGACTTCGGCCCGGACTTCGCCGAAAACGTGGTGACCACACAGGACGGGGCCGATGCCCTTCTGACCCTGGCCAACGCCTCGGTCCGCCTTGAAGGGGTCAGTGCCGAGACTCTGACCGACGACGACTTTATCGTCTGATCCAAGCCCCTGCTGGTGGCGGCCTGGGGGCCGCCACCGCTTCACCCTGAAAAGAGATCACCCAAATGTTTCAGAAAAAATCCACCGTCAGAACTGCATGGAGGTCGCTGCGAGGCGGCTTTGCGGCCATCGCCATGTTCAGCATGGTCCTGAACCTTCTCATGCTGGCCGGTCCTCTTTACATGCTGCAGGTCTATGATCGCGTGCTGACCAGCCAGAACCTCGACACGCTGATTGCGCTTAGCATCCTGTTGGGCGGCGTCTTTGTCGTCACCGGCCTGCTGGACCTGATCCGCATGCGCATTCTGGCCCGCCTGGCCGCCCGATTTGAGCTGACAATCGGCGCGCCCATCTTGCAATCTGCGATCCGCCGCCGGGTGCAGGGCAAGGCCAGCGGCGACAATTCGGCCGCCGATGTGGCGGGGCTGCGCGACTTTATCGCGGGACCAACCCTGACCGCCTTTTTCGATGCGCCGTGGATCCCTCTTTATCTGGGCGTGCTTTACATCCTGCATCCCTATCTGGGCGCACTTGGGCTGGCGGGCGCGGTGTTTTTGACGCTCATGGCCCTGATCAACAACGCGCGCTCAAGTGATGTCATGCAAGAAGCCAACCAGGCGCGCAGCCGTTCCGACCGTTTGTTCACCGCAAGTGAACAGAACGCAGAGCTTGTCCACGCGATGGGTATGACTGGTGATCTCGCCCGTCGCTGGACAGCTCTGCAACATGATACCCACCGGCTGAAATCACGGGTATCGGACCGGATCGCCAGCTTTTCGGTGATGTCCAAGACGACCCGCATGGCCCTGCAATCGGGGATGCTTGGGCTGGGGGCCGCATTGGCCGTGACCGGGCAGGCCACCGCCGGTGTCATGATCGCCGCAACCATTGTTCTGGCGCGGGCCTTGTCCCCGATTGATCAATTGATCGGTCAATGGCGCACGTTTCTGGCGGCGCGCGGCTCGTACAAGTCCCTGCGCGCGCTGTCCGAGACCTTTCCCGAGCAACCCAAGCGCCTTGCCCTGCCGCGCCCGCAGATCTCGCTGAACGCAGTGATCAGCCAGGCGGGTCCGCCGCTGGCCCAAAACGCCACCATCGGTGGGGTCGACTTTGCCTTGTCCGCCGGTGATGTTTTGGCCGTAATCGGTCACAGCGGTTCAGGAAAATCCACCCTGGCCAAGATGTTGGCAGGTATCTGGGTGCCACAACGTGGGGCGATCCGGCTGGACGGCAATCCCATGGCCAAATGGGACCCCGAGAATCTGGGGCAGCTGGTGGGATATCTGCCGCAGGACGTGCAACTGTTTGACGGTACAATTCGCGAGAACATCGCGCGGTTTTCGACCTCAATCGACGATACCAAGGTTCTGGCCGCCGCTCAGGCCGCCGATGTGCATGGGCTGATCAGCACCCTGCCCGATGGATATGCAACCGAGGTCGGCAACGGGTTTCACCTGTCGGGCGGTCAACGCCAGCGGATCGCCTTGGCGCGCGCGCTTTATGATGATCCCTTTGTTCTGGTGCTGGACGAGCCGAATTCGGATCTGGACACGCAAGGCGAGCAAGCTCTGCGCAACGCGATCCGGCATGCAAGCGAACGTGGCGCCATCACCTTTGTGATGACCCACCGTCCCAGCACGCTTGAGGCGGTCAACAAGGTTCTGACCCTGAGCCGGGGAACCCAAACGGGCTTTGGCGACAAGGAAGATATTCTGCGTCCTCGCCAACAAGCTGCTGTTCCCAATGGCGCATCCCCTAAACCTGCTGCGCACCCCATCGTCGCGCAGCCCAAGACAGGAGCGGCACAATGACCCGCGAACTGACTCCAAAACCGCCCCAAAGCGTTCTGGTCCTTGAGGATTACAACCGCATCCAAACCAGGAAGCTGGGATCGGGCATCACCGGCTTTGTCTGTCTTGGTGCATTTGTCGTTGCCGGATTTCTGGGGGGTGCGGCCTATTGGGCGACCGCATCGAAACTGGACGGCGCGGTTGTGGCACCGGCCTCTTTCGTGGTCGAGGGCAATCGCAAAACTGTTGAACATATCGATGGTGGGATCGTGCGCGACATCCGGGTCAGCAACGGCGATCAGGTCGAAGCTGGGCAGGTGCTGCTGGAACTGGACAACACCGATCTTGGGGTTGAACTGGATGTGATCACCAGCCAGATCCGCGACTTGTCCGTCCGTCGCGCCCGTCTGCTTGCCCAACTGCAAGGGGCCGAAACATTCGATCAATCCGACGTTGCCAACACCCTACGCGTGCCCTTGGACCGGACCACTTGGCTGTCGGCCTATGCCACCCAAAAGCTGCTGTTTGATGCCGAGAAACGCTCTCGCACCGCCGAAAACGCCCTGACCGAGCAGCGTGTGTCCAGTCTTGAGGATCAGATGCGCGGCTTGCAGGCGCAGCGAGCCTCGAACGCACGCCAACTTGACATCGTGCGCCAAGAGCTGGGCAACCTGGAAACTCTGTTGGACAAGGGGCTGATCGCGATCTCGCGGGTCAACGCGCGTCGGGTCGAAGTTGAACGGCTGACCGGCGTTGATGCCGTTCTGCACGCTCAAGAGGCGCAATCTCGCAACGAGATCAGCGCCCTGCGACTGACCAGCATTGCCACGCAAACCGCAAGGGACGAAGCGGCCTCGACCGAATTGGCGCAGATCGAGGCCTCGCTCGCGACGCTAGAACCGCAATACACCGGCGCGGTCGAGCGGTTGAAACGGGTGGCAATCGTTGCCCCGGTCAGCGGGCGTGTGGTTGAAATGACCGTCTTTACCCCGGGTGGTGTAGTCCGGGCCGGGGCACCCATTCTGGACATCGTCCCCAACGACGAGCCCCTTATCGTCGAAGCCCGCGTTGACACCGCAGATATCGAAAAGCTTTATGTCGGCCAATCTTCACGTGTACGTCTGTCTGCGTTTGATCAAGGTGACGTGCCCGAAGCGCAGGGGACGATTGTCGATATCTCGGCCGACAGCCTTGAAGATGAGCGTACCGGGCAGTTCTACTATGTCACGCGGGTGAAACTGGATGCGGAACAGACGACGGATGTGGCCGCGCTTGATCTGGTGCCAGGCATGCCCGCAGACTTATTCGTCAACACCGGCGAGCGCACTGCCCTCAGCTATCTGACCCAACCGCTAAGCGACCGGCTGGCGCGAACGTTCACCGAGTGAGGAAAAGCACCGTCACGCCCCAAACGTGGGCGTGACGCCCTTGGGCGGATTATCCAAGATATAAGCGCCGATCTTTTGCAACAGCGGCTTGCGGGGACATTTCAACCGCGAAACGGCGCCGAGATTGCGCAGGTTTCCCGGGGCTTCAAAAGGGATAAAGGACAGGGGCCAATTGTCCTGTCGAAACTGTTCCGCCGCAAGCGCGGACACGATGGTGCAATCATCTGAATGGCAAATATGGCGACAGATCGTTTCAAAGCGCAGCGCAGTCAGATCAAACCTCTTTGCAGCCCGAGATGCAGGTCCCGGCATGGGCAAGCGTGCCTCAAGCTCATAGCCAAAGGGATGCGGCAACCGGATAAAATCATGCACGGGCACCTCTTCTGGGGTGATGCTCTGCAGCGTTTGCAACGGGTGCCCATTACGGATCGCCAGGAACAAAGGCTCTTCCCAGATCGACGTGAAATCCAATGCGGGACTGTGATTCAACTGGGCCACCAGCGCGACATCTAGTTCATGATCTTCGACCATCTGCAGCATATTATGGGGCAGATCCTCGATCATGGTGACACGCATCCGGGGGAACAGGGTGCGAAACAGCTCGGAAAAATACTTGGTCAGATAGGGCGCGAGCGTAGGAGTCAGACCGATACTGAAAGGCACGGCTTCGGGGTCTTGGTACTGGGCGGCCGTGTCCCTGATCTGCTGCGCACTGCCAAGCAGATCTTGGGCAATCTTGACGACTTGCCGACCACAAGCGGTCGGGCGTACCTCGCCGCTGAGACGAAGGAACAACTCGATCCCCAACTCTTTTTCCAGCTTCTTGATCTGGTTTGACAGGGCAGGTTGAGACACATTGCAATCTTCGGCTGCTACGCTGAAATTACTGCGTCTCGCGACGGCAATGATATATTCAAGATCTCGTAGGTTCATCCAGTGCCACCGCGTTCATGCCGCCTTTTTCATAGAAGAACCGGGACGCAAAAAAAACATATGTTGCTTCACCGCACGCTTCTGTGAAATCGCGTTGGCAATAATGGCGGGGCTCCGATAACAGGGTATCGGTCAATTCTTGGCGTCTGGCAATTGATCCGTCGGGGTGATTTTCAGCATTAGTGTAGGTGTCCGCTCTGCTTGCCAAACTGTTTCATCAATGTCGCTGTCGCGGCGCAGGATGTTCAAAAGTTCAGTCGGCGTGCTAACATCAAGCCAGACACTCAGGCCGGTGACAGGCAGGTGCATCTGTCCATCCGTTGTCCCGATCAAGGGGTCACCCCTGCAGATCAAAACCGCTTTTTCATGACATTCCATTAGGATCGCGATCCTATCGAAATCAACGTCCCTTGTGCGTGCAACCTTAGGTCAGGCGATCAAGGGTTTATCAACAACACGATTGTCCGAAGAAAATTCAACGGATGGAATGGGCGTTGCCATTCGGCAAGATTATTTCAAAAAAACAAGGATTTATCAATTGGGATCCGCATCACCCAGGAGCCGCCTACACGCAACTTGCCGTCCGAGAACCACGCAAGATCGAAGATCTGTTAGCTCGCAAAGGTCGCTGTCGTCCTGGTGTCGGGCCCAATAGTATTCCACGATGTCCTTTTGGCACCTAAACGGGATGTTGTGTGGTGCCGTCAGGCGGGTTTCGCCGCGCCATCTGGACATCCGTCAACCAAAACAGATCAGATCTTTCCTGGGCTCGCCTTTCGAACCCATAGCCACGCCGCGTCCTGAAAATCAGTAGGTCTTGGGTTCGGAACAGATCGCGATTCCAATCAATAATAATATTATTCAACTAGCATAATTTGATTATTTTAATGCTGAAACATTCTATAAATTTATTTTGAACATTTGTGTAAGGATATTTTCCTGGAATTACGAAAAGGTAAATCTGGCCATATATCGATTATCCTCCGTCACCTCACAATACATTAACCAAAAAATCCGCCGAAGCTTTAGCGCCGGTCAACAAAACCATCAAGGAGAATATGCTGTGGGAGCCAATCATGAGGGTCGTTGGGACGGAACGAGTAGCCGCGACGAATTGGAGATAAACGGGATCAATCACCAGATCTATTTGTGGGATGGTGATGACGATCTTAGGACCCATACAACAAACAGCTTGTACGCCAGCCTTGGCAACGGAAACGACCGGCTTGAGATCTACAACAAGGCTGTCACCTACGCGACGGTGAACATGGGTGACGGCAATGACGAGGCTATTCTTGGTGCAGTTAACCTGACTGTCCAATCCGACACTGGGAACGACATTTACAAAATTGTAAGTGGCGCAAATATCAATGTTACACTTGGGCAGGGACACAAAACGATCGAGGGTAGTGTTCTTGGAGACATAACAGTCACAGAAAACTGGTTCGGCACCACGACGGGCAGACATATTACTGTTCAATCATCTTCGTTTGCCAACATCAGAACCGGTAACGGCAGCGACCATATTGAGAGCCTTGGTGTCTTCCGCGCACATGTAGATGCAGGACATGGAAACAACTATGTTGTCGTCAATGGCGCGAGTTCCCGGGCCGTGACCGGAAATGGTCACGATACAATTAAGGCAGGTGGCTTGCACACCTATGTCAACGCAGGCGGTGGCAACGACAACATCTATGTAACTTCTGCAGTTGGTGAGGTGCATGGCGGTTCCGGAAACGATACCATTCATCTGAATGCAGTTGCTGGGCACGTCGATGGTGGCTATGGGGATGATACCTACAGAATATATGCTGCAGGTGCCAATCTGACCGATCATCATGGCACAAACTATATTCACTTCAATGCAATAGGTGGCAACATCCAGTTGGGTGGTGGTAACGATGTAATCTACGCCAACGTTGTAGGGGTGAACGTAAATGCCGGGCACGGCAATAACAGGATCGAACTTGGCGCACTTGGGGCAAACATTACAGCAGGGAACGGTCATGACATCATTAATGTTCATGCAGCGGGAGGTGGCGCTGTAAATGCCGGGCACGGCAACAACACCGTCAATTTCACCGGTGCTGTTGCCGACATTCAGGTTGGCGACGGTCATGACACGATCAATGCAAATGTCATCGGTGTGAACATCAATGCCCGGGAAGGTAACAACACGATCAACGTACGCGCCGCGGGTGCAAATATTTCTGCAGGCAGCGGCAATGACGTCGCGAACATTTTTGCCGGTGCAGGTGGTTCCGTCTCGCTGGGGCACGGCGACAACACCGTCAATTTCACAGGAGCTGTTGCGGCTGTGTCGGTGGGAGATGGCGATGATACCGTCAACATTGATGCACTTGGGGCCAGCATCAACACCAATGGCGGTGACGACACAATCCGGGTGCGCGCTGTAGGTGCGACCGTGAATGCCGGATCTGGTGAAAACCTCTTTGACATCCAGGCGGCAGGTGCCTCGCTGACAGCGGGTTCCGGCGATGATTACGCCTATGTTGGCGTGGGCGTCGGTCTGCTGAATCTGGGTGATGGCGACAACTATGTCGATCTGCGCGCCCTGGGTGGATCGGTCGATGTCGGAAGCGGCGACGACACCATTTTTGTCAAGGTTCTCGGTGCCAGCATCAATGCGGGCGACGGCGATAACATCGTTGATGCACGCGGCTTTGGCGTTAATGCGACAACCGGTTCGGGCAATGACTCGATCTACTCGATAGGTGTTGGCGGGCAGTCCATCGACAGCGGCAACGGCAATGACCGGATTACAGCATTTGGGGGCGTTAACATCGTGTCCGCTGGCCATGGTCATAACAACGTCACGGTCGGCGGCGCGCTGAATGTGGTGCAGGCTGGCTTTGGCGATAACGTAATCGGATCCTATGGTGGATCGAACACCATCCTGTCTGGCCACGGCAACAACTTCATCGATGCCTATGGCGGCGCAAACATTGTTCTGACCGGCAACGGCAACAACGACATCGACGCTTTGGGCGGTCTGAACATCGTATTGGCGGGCGACGGTCGCAACAAGATCTATGCTGCGGGTGGTGCCAACATCATCATGACCGGCAATGGCGGCGTTACCGACAACACGCAACGCCACGTGCCGACCATCGACGATCTGGGTGCAAATCTGGTCGCTAACGGCAGCTTCGAAGCCGGTGCGCATGCGCGAGCTGCGGGATCCGCCTCCTTCGGAACGCCTGATGGCTGGACTGTAGCTCAAAGCTTGTTGACCGAATTCCAGACAGACGGCGTAGGTGGTGTTGAAACCTCCTCAGGTCGTACATTTATTGAACTCGCTGCAAACGGCGAAAACACAGCAATTTATCAAGACATTGGCACACGCCAAAACAGCGTTTACGAAGTAGCCATTGATTACCGGCTAAGAAGCGCATCCAACCCCGAACATCAGGCCGTCGAAGTTTATTGGGCCGGTGAGCGTCTGGGGACCCTCAACAACGGTACAGACTGGACAACATACACGTTCCGTATTTCCGGAGACGTAGGTGACACATCGCGCCTCGAACTGCGTGCGATCGGTGACAACCCCGGCTTTGGCGGCCTGATCGACAATGTGCGCGTACAGGAAGTCATCGCACTGCGCGCGCCAGAGAATACTATTCACTCTGCTGCGATTGCAACGGAATACGATGGCAGCGGCGAGTACTCCGATCTGGGCGATTTCACCTCTGGCGGTCAGATGACCATTGCTGGGACGGCCCGGTTCGACGGCGTTAACAATTGGGAACGGGTATTTGACTTCGGCGGCAACCGAACAACCAACACAGATACCGAAGGTGGCAACATCCTTTTTACCCGTGTCGGCAACACAAACGATCTTAGGTTTGAGTTTAACGAAGGCGGCGCTGGCAGCACGAAGATCACGATCTCAGACTACATTGAGCAAGGCACCGAATTTGATTTTTCGGCTGTAATCGACGATCAAGCAAATGAACTCCGCCTTTACCTCAATGGTGAACTTGCAGGATCAGAAACGCTGCATGGCGATGTGTCCGAACGTGTGCGCGCCAACAACTATGTTGGTCGCAGCAACTGGGACCCAGATGAGGCGTTCGAAGGATCAATTCAAAACTTCCAAGTTCTGAACGAAGCTGCCGATCTGACACAGGCCCAATCGCTGCGTGGCGAACTTGCTTCTGGTCCTTCAGTTGTAGCCGAGCTGTTGGCAGAAGGTCAGGCCCCTGTTGGATTGCTGGCGGAAAGCCAAGCAGTTTTTGACGGATCTGGCGCCTATGCGGATCTTGGCAATTTTGTATCCGGTGGTCAGATGACCATCGCAGGTACGGCCCAGTTTGATGGCAACAACAGTTGGGAGCGGATCTTCGATTTCGGCGGGAACCGCACAAGCAATACCGACACGGACGGAGGCAATTTCCTACTTGCGCGTGGCGGTACCAGCAACGACCTGGTGTTCATGTTCAGTGACCCCACTGCTGGCGATCACGAAATCCGAATCACAGACTTCATTGAACAAGGGACTGCGTTCGACTTTGCCGCTGTTGTCGACGATCAAGAAAATGAATTGCGCCTCTACCTGAATGGCGAGCTTGCAGGCTCGACCACCGTAAACGCTGAAATTTCTGAACGCATTCGCGCCAACAACTATGTCGGTCGAAGCAATTGGGACAATGATGAAGACTTCCAGGGTTCGGTACAAAACTTCCAAGTCTTCAACGAAGCCGTGACGCTGGATGAAGCGCAAGCGTTGCGCGGGAACGTCGCGACCAATTCGATAAATGTTCTGAACGGCGCGGAACCCATTGGTGGGTATGACGGCGCGCGGAGCTTTAGTGATGGGACGCACAATAATCTCTACAATACCACTACAGGCGGCCAACTTACGATTACCGGAAAGGCGCGGTTCGACGGCAACAACAGCTATGAGCGTATCTTCGACTTTGGCGGGAACCGGACCACGAATACCGACATTGAAGGAGGAAACATCCTTCTCGCCCGCCAAGGAACTACAAACAATCTAACGTTCCAATTCAGCGAAAGTGGTGTTGGCTATACGGCACTCACTGCGTCGAACGTCATTCAACAGGGTGAAGAATTTGACTTTGCCGCGGTAGTTGATGATCAAGCGGGTGAATTGCGGCTTTATCTCGATGGTGAGCTTGCTGGCACTACTGAGCTGCATGGCGATGTTGCCGAACGCGTTCGGGCCAATAACTATGTTGGTCGCAGCAACTGGGACAATGATGCGGCATTTGACGGTCAGATCTCTGACTTTGCTGTCTACGATCAAGTCCTGTCTGAAGCTCAGATCAAAGCCATTCACGACGGGCCATTGGTGATTGCGGAATTGCAGGGCCAAAAGGATGTTGTCGTTCCTGGCAACGAGATCGAGGCATATGGGTCTGGCAACCTTGTTGTTTCTGGCGATGGCGACGACCGCATTCGAGCAGGCAGCTTGCTGGGCATTGGCACTGCGGCTGCCGTTGCTGCCGCAAACAACAGCGAAGACGACTTTGTCCGGGGTGCGTTCGGCACCGACGATGGAACCATCTACGGCGAAGAAAACCTTGGGTCTGCCTTCACCAACGTACTGAGTGGTTTGGGCAATCTAGGCAACGTCATCATCGCTGGCGAAGGCGACAATGTCGTTAAATCATATGGTGGCGCGAACATCATCCAGGCCGGTTCGGGCGATGACTACATCGTGGCTTATGGCCTTGCGAACGGTGTGGTTGCTGGCGACGGCAACAACAAACTGCAACTCATCGGAGCCCAGAACGCTGTTTGGGGCGGCAATGGCAATGACGAGGTTCATTTCATCGGGGATGACAACATCTTCATTCTGGGTGACGGCTTTAACCGGGTGACCGGATTTGCGCCTAGCTTCTTTGTGCCACCGGGGGTCAACAACGTAACCGGCCTTATCGGGAACGTCATTATCGGCGCTGGTGGTGTTGATGACGTCATCGTCTTTGGTACTCAGAACTTCCTGCTGTTGGGTGGTGGAAACAACTTTGCGATTGCGGTGGGTAAAACCAACGTCATTCAAGGTGCCAGCGGGGACGACTTCTTTGTTGGTCTTGGCGCAGGCAACTTTGTCAACGCTGGCGACGGCGACAACTTCCTGGTTCTGGGCGGGTTGCTCAACTTTGCGATGACAGGCGCGGGTGACGATGTGTCGTTCCAGCTGGGAACCGACAACATCGGCTTCTACGGGGGCGGTGAAAACCGGATCTTCATTGGCGGCGAGCGCAACTTTGTTCTGACAGGAACCGGTGACGATACGGTTGTTTCGATCGCTATTCCAACCGTCAGCCTTATCATTCAGGCCATCACCGGTGTCGAGCTGCCAACAGGCAACGTTGCCATCACTGGAGCTGGGCGCGACAATGTCATCCTGATCGGGCGCTACAACGCAGCCCTGACAGGCAACGACCATGACATCGCCATTCTGGGCGGCGAGTACAACTTCCTCGCGGCCGGTGCTGGCGACGACATTTCGTTGTTGGTCGGCAAGCACAACTTTGCCCTCTATGAAGGCGGTCGTGACATCGGTCTGGCGATCGGTGAAAACAACATCGTGTTCTCTGGCTCGGGCGATGACATCGTCGGTGTGGTCGGGAAAACCAACGTCGTCTTTGGCGGCACCGGCAACGATCTGGTTCTGGCGGCTGGTAAGTTCAACTTTATCGTGACCGACAACGAGCTGGAGTTCAGCACAACCCAAATCGCCAGCTTGGTTGGCGAGGATAACTTCAACCCGGTCACCGACCTCAAGCTGGAAGATGGCAATGGCGGCTCGATCCAAGCGGGACCGTTTGCCGATGTGTCCGCCTTCTTCCCGGATATCGAGTTCTCGGACCCGGATGTCCCGGATTACGCGTTCCCGACACTGACCCTGGACCAGTATGACATTCCGATCCCGTCCATTCCGGAACTGAAGGGCGCGCCAGACTACAAGTACGGCGAACTTGGTAACTATGGCCTGCCCGAGATTGCATTGCCGACAATCTCGACCCCAGAGCTTCAGCTGCCGGGTCAGTCCTTCCCGTCGATTTCCATCCCCGACATCACGGCCTTCAACATTCAGGTTGATCAGGCCGGGGTTCAGATCACGCAGGAAACGAATATCAGCAACAACCACTTTGGTGCTGCCAACTCGTTTGGTCGTGACTTCCTGGGCGCCAACAGCTCGGATGGCAACGCAGGTACGCTTTTTGGAACCGAGACCGATCTGACCTTCTGGCAAGAAGGCGAAGACTATGGTGTCGAAGGGTACACCCTGGCGGAAACCAACTTTGGTGTTGGCGATGCGGATGGGTCCGTAGACATCAGCGCACAAGCCAGCGCTGATGAGCAGGACTCCGCGTCCTTCACCTCGGCGACACAGGGCAACTATAATTTGCTCGACTCGTCGCTGGACTCGCAGGATGAGCTCAACATCGACCGGACCGGCGTGGAATATGACTTCTCGGTCGAAGTGCAGGCGGGCGATGTCGTGTCCGGATCGATCGAAGGATCCGTCGCTGTTCCGTTCTCGGGCACACCGGATGCAACGCATAACACGCTGTCGATCAACGGCACGCAAACCGGCGTTGCCTTGGACCTGACCAACGACAAAACCTATGAGGTTCAGGTTTCCTATCTTGCATCCAACGTTACGGGAACCGAGGCGGACGACATCATCGTCTATTACACGGATGAACGCGGCAAACAGGAGATCGGCAGGATCGATCCAAAGACCGCAAACAAGGAAGAAACGGAAACCTTCCGCTTCCGCGCAGAAGAGGGTGGTTCCATCAGCGTAGAGGCTCAATCCGGCAGCACCTCGACGACCGAAATCAAAGGTGTCGATGTCTACAAGAGTGACGTGTCTCTGATTGAGATGCCAACACTCAGCCTGCCTGATTTGACCTTGCCAGAGTTTCACCTGAACGGGCTGGACCTGTCAGGGGTCGAGGCGATTGAGACCGCGCTGTCAGGTCGGGAACTGTTCGGGCTGCAGGTGCCAGAGTTCGATATCCCGAGCGAAGACCTGAAAGTTCCTGATTTCGATCTGGCCGAGCATGTGCCAGCGGATCAGGTCAAGCTGGATGCGCTGAGCTATACGATTCCCGCGCTGAACATTCCGAATATTGCGGGCATTCAGTGGGACGAAAGAATTGGCGACTACAGTCACGAATTCTCTCTCCTGCAATCGCAGATCGTGGAATCCGAGGAATCCATTATCGCCTTGAACCCGGACTATAATGGCACCGGGGATACCGAAACGGTTTATGGCGATATCGCGGTGGCCGTGGGCGAGGAGAACCACGTCTACACTGGGCGCGGGGACGATGCCGCTGTGTTGGTCGGTAAAAAGAACGTGTTCTATGGGGGCAGCGAAGACGACATCGCGATCCTTGCCGGCGAAACCAACCTGGGCATTCTGGGCACCGGCAACAACGTCGCCTTGGCGGTTGGTAAGTCCAACCGTCTGGCGTCTCGTGGTGGCACTGACTTCCTCATCGCTATTGGTGAAGAGAACAACGTCACAAGTGCGGGGGACAACGCCGCGGTCCTGCTGGGCAAAAAGAACGAATACTCGGCGTTCAATACCTTCTCGGGCAGCGACGTTGTTTTGTCAGCAGGTCAGGAAAACAAGCTTAAGCTTGGGTATGGAAACGACACTGCGTTTGCTATCGGTTACAAGAATGACATTTCCGGGCAGGCCGCAGATGACATCATCGTGGCGCTTGGCTTCGAGAACGAAGTCAAATTGGGAACCGGTTCCGACTTTGGCGTCATTGCCGGTGTCAAAAACGAAGTTCTGGGCGATGCCACAGGCCAGGCCAACGGAAGTGATATCATCTTTACGCTTGGCGCGGCGAACCGGGTTGACGCCGGGGGTGGTACGGACAGCATCTTTACCCTCGGTCTGGCCAACCAGATCATCGCCGGAGGCGGCGATGATCTGGTCATTACCGGCGGCGTGTTCAACGCGACATCACTGGGTGATGGTGATGATGCCCTTGTCAACTTTGGCGCTGGCAGCTTTACCACAGGTGGTCTGGGTGATGATTACCTGATCGACATGGGTGTTGGATTTGCCACTTTCGGCAATGACGGCAACGATACGTTCCTGAGCGCCGGCTACGGCTTTACCTCGGGTGGGGCTGGCAACGACAACTTCCTCAACTTCGGTCTTGGCACGCTTGAGGTCTATGCCGAAGCAGGGATAACCATTCTTGGTGATGCCATCAGTGGCGTTATCAGTGCGCTCGTGCAGGTTTCATCGCTGCTTGGCGCTGAAACCTTCAAGGGGCCATCACAGTTCCTAGTCAATGGTACGGGTGTCGTAAGTCAGGGCGGTGCCGGAGAAGATGTCTTTTTCTCGGGCTTTGGCCGGACGGTAGCATTGGGTCAAACCGGTGACGACAGCTATATCTACACGATTGGCAGCGGCGAGATGGTCATTGGCGAGCACCTGGGAACCGATATCCTTGGTGAACTGGACAGCCAGAGGTTCAATGTGTCCGGTTTGAACGAGGGGCTGAATGGTGAATCGAGCTTGGAAGACATCATTAGGGGCGACGAAGTCAACTCGATTTACATCGAAACGGCCAGAACCGACCTGACGACAGAGCTTACAATAGACAATCTCAAACTCAGCAACTCGGATGCAACGATTGATATCGTCGTGAACGGCGCGTCAGTCGGCAAGATCCTGCAGAACGGTCTTGGTGACAACGATGTCTTCCACCTCGAGGATCATGACAGCACGTCGAGTTTCACATTTGCAGAACTGAAGGCAAATCTGGCATCGACCGAACCTTCGCAGCACACAGAATTCAATAGTGCGAGTGTGCTGGCTCAAGGACTGCAGGAAACGCTCAATTGGCTGAACACGGTTGAAGCCGCGGACGCCGAAACTTCAGAGACAGGTCGCGAACTCTCTACAGGTGAATTTGCGGTCGTGGCCGAGGTGTACGACACGATCTACGATGCCAAAACCGCCGTTGATGGTGTGTTCGCCAATAAAACTGACAATTCGGCGACAAGCGCAACATAGTCAAAAACCCGAGCAGTGAAAGTGATCGGCGCAGAATGGAATGTCTGCGCCGATCTAACATAAAAATGAGCCGCATCAGGCCAGTAGACAGGAACACACTGGATTGAACATTAAACCGGATCAGAACACGCCAAATCCAGAGCGGATGAGACAGATTGGGCAGATCTGTTTTCTGGTCTCTCAGTCCCGGCTTCACAGCGGTATGCGATACAGGCAGCTTGAACGCCGTTTGTTCTATCCGTTGTCGATCGGACAAGGCCGTCTATTCATGCAAGGAGAAAACACGCCTCTCTCTTTTGTCACCTGGGCTTGGGTGAATGAAGAGGTTGATGCGCGGCTTATGGATGATCCCGACGACATCAAACCACATGAATGGAACTGCGGAGAGCTTCTGTGGTTTATGGATTTCATGGCTCCTTATGGACGTGTTCGAGAAATCATATCGCATCTCGACAAAGAGCTGTTTCATTCGGTTTCCTACGCCAAGCTTCACCGAATTGGAATGGACACCGGACAATCAAAACGTGTCACCCGCTATTATGGATCGAGGCGGCGCGAAGAGCGCAGGCAAGTAAAAACCCAAACAGCTTGAATTCTCCCCTAGCGGAATGAGTTGCGAATCGCGATTTTGCGATCATTTAGGTACCTGAGGTAAGGTAAATTTCATCGGGAAATTGCTGTTTCACAGGGCGGAACCTGTGTCTATCTGCTATCCAGGCAATGGGTCCGGGCTTTCAGTGTTCATTTACCCCCAAGAGATAACTAAAAATTGTTACCATGCGCTAACATCTCTGTGTGTCGAGGATAGTTTTTTGAGCTGAATTTTTTCTCAGAGGAGTTTATCTCAAACATCACGGGACGTAGGTGTTGTATTAACCCGCTGAAATAGGACCAGTTGATAGGTACCCTAAGTCCAAACTTTAGATGACTGCTTGAAGTGTGAAAATATTTCAATCTTTAGTTATTGATATTAAATGATAAATACAGATCAAGTAACAACATATGACAATTTTACGATCTATGTTTGATCATTTCCCCCACACCAAGATCGCCCACATCATTTGACCTTGGAATACTCAAAAGGTTAAATTAGTATCACTACCCATGATCAACGCTACATCACATCCAGTTCAATGAAGCGCAGATCAAAGATGAAAAACGCCAGGTCGGCGAATAGGACACCGAGAGTAAGGGAAAGAAAACACATTTACCTCTCAATATCCGATTTTCAAAATTTAGAATCTTACCATTAAATCATAATATCTCGAATGAGCGGAAAGGTGTCTAAAATGGCACCTTCTGCGGAACATAGGTTAATCCCTCACAAAATACGTGAGGAGATTAATTTGCACGAAACATGACGACTGACGTCAACTATAAGGAGAATAAAATAACAGGCCAATCGAGGTCAAGCGACGCACTTAGGGACTCAATGAAACGTGATCCTTAGAATTGCTGCCATCGAAAATGACACCCAGTCAAATTTTTGCTGTGAAAGATTGCGGTCGCTGCTTTGGAGGAAGCAGGGGAAGCAGTCGCCGCAGATCAGATACAGAACCACTCGAACGGAGGAAACCAAAAGTGAGTGAAGCCCAACAAGTCTACATCGACGGAATTTCGAATATTGCGATGATCAACAGCAATATGCGTATCGATTGTTTCTCGTTCGGGGTTGATCCGAGCGCAGACCCGGAATCGCCCCCTGTTGAAGAAAATCTGCGTCTCGTCCTTTCGCCCCAGGGTTTCCTGCGCGCCTACGAGGTTTTTGATCGCATGTTCAAGGAAATGGAGTCTCGTGGCGTAATCCAGCGAAACAACCCGAACGGCAAAGAAGAGAATGTAGCCGTGTCCAGCGAGCCACTGCAAAACAACTCTCCGAATTTTGACGCTTAGGCGGTTGGATGGCTTCGGAGGCTGGTCTTGGCCTTGTGTCGACACGCCTCTGACACCCATCCCGCTTTTACCGAGCCAAATGTACCTACCACTCACGGAATAGCGGTCATTGGCTCCGGCACTGCGACGCATAGGTCGCAGTGCCGACATCTCCCCAGTTTAATCAACACATCCCCCGCTCGCGGTGTGTGGAACGCATGGCTGCACCATGAAAGACTTTGAAAACATTGCTAACTCACAGACCAGCTCGGGGTTGGAATGCCTGGTGTTGGTCGCCCGTTTCCTGGGAACCGAAATCTCACGCGACGCGATTGTTCGTCAACACGCCCCGATCAGTGGAAAGGAGTGCACGGCACGGGATATCCAATTGGCCGCCGAAGCCAACTATCTGGATGTCGAAATCTCGTCCATAAACTGGTCGTCCTTACGCCGCATGAGCCGCACGATGCCGTTCATCATTCACCTCAAGAACGGTGAATATGTCATTCTGTCTGGCCTTGTTCCAGATCCCCAAAGCACCAAAGGCGGGTTGATCGCCCTCGTGCAAGATCCGCTGGCGGACTCGCTGGAACTGTTGCGCATACCAGAAAAGGAATTCCGCAAACGGTGGGATGGAACCGTTATCTTGCTGCGTCTGGGCACAGATGACAAAACCCCCTACGCGCCCTTTGACCTACGTTGGATCTTCTCGGAGGCCGGCAAATTCAAAGGCGTTTTTGCCGAAATCGGATTGATTTCAGTTTTCATTCACGTTGTCGGCTTTGTGACGGCCATTTTCACGATGATCGTTTTTGACAAGGTCATCGGCTACGAAGGTTATTCTACGCTTCACACCCTTTTCATGTTCGCTGTGGCTGCGATCGGTATTGCCGGTCTGCTGGGATACCTGCGCACACTCATGCTGGTGAATGTCACGGTCAAGCTGGACATACTGATGGCCAAGCTCTCTTCGAAACGTCTGCTGGACCTTCCTGTCAGCTATTTCGAGGGGTCTGCGACGGGAACCCTTGCCAAAAAGATACAAGAGGCCAGCGCAATTCGCGAATTCGTGACAGGCCGGTTGCTGGCCACGTTGATCGAGCTATCGGCGGTGGTCCTGATCTTGCCAGTTCTGTTCCTTCTCAGCTCTTCCTTGACTGTCTTGGTCCTGGCTTTTTCCGCAATCATGATGACCCAGGTCTTACTGGCACTTCGCCCACACCGTCGACACCTGACCGCACTTTATCATACCGAAAGCGAGCGCCAGGCGATGATCGTCGAAACGGTTATGGGCATCGGGACAATCAAGAGCTTGGCGTTGGAAGAGGAACAACGCCAGAAGTGGATGCAAAAGACCAGCGAGGCGGTACTGCGGCAAAAATCCGTCGCGACTCTAAATGGGTTTTTGCAAGAAACCAGCGGGTTTCTCCAAAAACTTATGCAACTCACGATCATCTGGCTGGGTGCACAGTTTGTTCTGGCTGGTGAGATGACAATCGGCACGCTGATCGCCTTTAACATTCTGTCGGGCCGGATTGCCGGACCACTGGTGCAACTGGCCGGACTCACCAGCAAGTATCAGGAAACCGCCATATCGGTGAAAATGTTGGGCTCAGTTCTCAATCGAGCACCTGAACGGTTGCGCAAAGGTGGCGTGACACCTCCAATTAGCGGCGAAATCACCATGGAAGATGTAAACTATTCCTATGCCGAAGGCCTGCCACCGGTTCTAAAGAACGTCAGCTTTCGCATTCCTCCGGGGTCTGTCGTCGGGGTTGTCGGGCAAAGCGGGTCCGGAAAAAGTACGCTGGCTAAACTATTGCAAGGGTTTGACCTGCCGCAAAGCGGTTACGTTCGTATCGATGGCTTCAACATCCGCGAATACGACCTGCAGTACCTAAGACGATCACTGGCCACCGTCTCGCAGGACAATTTCCTGTTTAAGGGAACGATCGCCGAAAACATCGCTGCCGGTCATCGCCATGCGGAACGGACCGAAATTATTGAAGTCGCCCAGATAGCGCAGGCGCATGAGTTCATTCGTACTTTGCCAGACCGTTATGACACGGTCCTTGAAGAACACGCGTCTAACCTTTCTGGCGGTCAGAAGCAGAGAATTTGTATTGCGCGCGCGCTTCTGCGGCCTTCAAAGTTGATGCTTCTGGACGAAGCCATGAGCGCGATTGACGCGCACATGGAAGAACAAGTTCTTTCCCGAATTCTAGAAAACCGGGGGCGTCAAACAATCGTCAACATTTCCCATCGGATGCCGACGATGTTGATGATGGATTACGTCCTGGTGATGCACGAAGGCGAGGTTGCAGATTTTGCAACCCATGACGTTTTGATGCAGCGATGCGAACCCTACGGAACCCTTTGGGCATCCGCACACCGCTTTCAATCTTCACACAAGCCTCTGAATATCAGCAGAAAATCATAGGTGTCTAGACATGTCTCAGGAGAAGAAAGCAGATAAACTGGTCGAAAACTTTATTCCCGAACATGAACGACTGCTGCGCGAAACTAATCCATGGACCCGGAGATTTGCGGTTTGGCTGTTGTTGCTGGCAGTCGCCTGTACAGGGGTTTGGCTGTCCATCGCCAAGGTTGATACTCAAGTCATCGCTCGGGGCATTGTTGAGACTGCTCAACCCCGATCAACCATTCATGCCTTTAACTCGGGCTACGTTGTCGACTTGCGAGTCAACATTGGTGATGTCGTAAAAAAGGGCGAAACCCTGATCACGGTCAGGAATGAGTCGTCCGAGGTGGACATACAAAAGCTCGAACACGACCTGCTTAAAGTCGAGGCCGAGATTTTGCGCCTTGAGGCCGAAATATTCGGCGAAACACCAGCCCGATTTTCACACAACCATGACGTACACCAGCTCGAAAATTCCGCGTACTTGGCAAACATGCAGCTACACGAAGTGTCGTTGTCGCGTCTTTTGGAACAAGCCGAAGAATTGGCCTCGCAGATCGCAGAAAAAGAGCGCGAACTGCCGGTTCTTCAAGAACACTATGAGTTGATGGATCAATTGGCGAATGTGCGCGAGGACCTGTTCAAAAAGGAACAGGAACGATTTCAGCGCGACGGCCCCAAGCGCCTGGAATACCTTGAAGCGGCGGCCGTTTCAGTCAGCAGTCAGCGCGTTCTGATCAGCGCCAGACATGAGATATCTTCGTTGCGTCGCCGCAACGAGCAGATTCAGACCGCAATCAATGCCTATCTGATCGAGCGCGAAAGCTCGCTCAGGCAGCAGATGGTTGAGGCGCACCGTAAATATGATGACCTGAGAAACCATCATCGAAAAGCGGTGCAAAGTAATGAGTTCATATACCTCAAAGCCCCGTTCGAAGGCGTCGTCGTCTCTAGAACAAACAAGGCAGAGGGCACTTTGGTTCAGGCAGGCGAGTCTCTTTTGGAGTTGATACCGGCCAACAGCGAACTGCGCGCCGTGTTCGATGTAAGCCTGCCCGACATAGCGCGCGTTGATCCCGGCGCAGCAGTTATTTTGAAGCTGGATGCGCTGCCCTTCACCAAACACGGCGTGATGCATGGAAGCGTCACGTTGATCAGCCCGGATGTCGAACGCGAAAGCTTCACCGGGGCACAAGAAATGGTTTTTCGCAGTTGGGCCAAAATCGAAGACATACAACTGCGTGAAATGCCACCGGGCTTTGTTCTGCAACCTGGCATGACGTTGGAGGCCAACATCAAAACCGATGAAAGGACAATCTTGTCCTTCTTGACCTACCCGATCCTGAGAACCCTTTCGCAGAGTTTTATCGAGCCATGAGATACCATCGAGCCAAAAGCCCTTTTCGCTTTGGATCGAAACTGTTGGCTGCCGGCAGCTTCTTGCTGCTTGCATCCTGCAGTATCGAACCCAAGCTTCTGACGTCAGAAGAGTTGCAGTCAAATGCGGACCGCCTGCATCACGCAGCTTTCGCAAGTGTACCCGCAGGAAACGTCAAACTGGGTTTTCATGATGTCCTCAGCCGCGCCGTTTTGGCCAACCTTGATATCCGGCAGGGCCAACTGGCAGCGGAGCTTGCGGAACTGTCACTACAAGAGTTGATCCTGCGTACCAGCCCGAATGCAGATACGCGGCTGCGCAATTCCAACCGCAACAACGACGGGGGCGATATCAATGACATCACGCCTCCGGATCGGCGGCGCAAGGCGCGATCCTTGTCAGTCAATTGGTCTGTTCTGGGCCTTGGTCAGGCATACATTCGCGCCAAACAACAGGCAAATGCCAACCTGATCCTAGAAGAGGAACGGCGCCGGACGGCAAATGAAATTGTCGCCGAAACAGCAGAACTGTATATGAGGGCAGCTATCGCGGATCGCCAACTGGGCAACATCCAAGCTGTCCTGAACCGAATTCAGGACAGCACGGCCACCGCGGATCAATACGGTCAAGAGGATCTGATCGATCCCTTGGACGCACTGTTGTTCAAAACCCGGATCATCGAGCTGAAGTCCGCATTGCACGGTTGGCAATCCGAACTGTTGGCCGACCGAGCACGATTGGCTGCCCTGGTTCTGGTCGACCCAAACCAGTTGAAGTTTTCCGAAAGCGTTTCCACCTATTTACCGGGGAATGTCAGTTGTCAGAAAACCGAAAAATTGGAACGCCTCGCCTTGCTCAACCGACCTGAGGTTCGACAAGGTATCTATGGCAACAGAAACGGCAGACTCGATGCTTATCGCGCAATGGCGCGACTTCTGCCCGATTTCTCGCTGGCGGCCAATCTGGAATACGACAGCGAAAGCTCTTTGAACAACAACACATATATCGAATTGACGGAAACCTTGACCTATAACCTGATCAACATCCTGCAAGTGCCCAACATTCGTAGACAGAACGCGACCCGAGAAGCGTTGCGAGAGGTCGAAGAACTTACCGTCGCAGTTGCAGTGATCGAACAGGTTCGTATCGCGCAGGTTCAAGCCAGCCTGTCGAGATCAAATGTCAATCTAGAGCGTGAACGCCGGTCCCTTTGGATAGAGATCTCGGACATTCAAGAACAGAGAACAGTTTTTGATATTCGAGATGAGTTGAATCAATTCGAATATCAGGTCAGAGCGATCAATGCGCAAATCACCTATGAGGAAACGCAAGCGCAGTATTACTCGGATGTCCTGCGGTTGATGCGCTCCATCGGCGTGGACCTGTTTCCGAAAGATCTGATTCATCTTCAGCAAAAGGATGTCTCGCAATTGATGGCGGCGCATTGGTCAAACCTAATGCCCAATCTGAACTGCACCTGACGGATTGCTCAAGGGGGGGGCCAAGCTGGCAAAATGGCTGTGTTGAACTCAGAGTTTGCTGTTAGCCACGACTGTGTCGAAATTCACGCTGGCGGGCAGAGTGCAGGTCTTTTTCCATCCGCAGCGTTGTCACACGGTCGTATCCCTCGTGGGCGCGTCCACCGGTGATCTGAAAGCCAAGCGCCTGGAACTTTGCCTGGTTGCTGCGCAGTTCTACCCGCGTCTCAAGTGCCAGGCGGTGCAAGCCTTTTTGCCGGGCGAGCTCCTCGGCTGCGACCAACACGCGCCGAGCCAATCCAGCCCCTTGTTCCGCAGGTAGTATTCCGAACCGGCGCAGAAACAGCTCGTCCTGTGTGGATCGCAGAAACAGGCAGCCGATCAAAGAGGGCCCCCTGTACACCAGCAGCAGGCTTTCGCGTTTTGCGCTGTCCTGCAAATCCTGTTCCGAGCTGGAAAAGACCGTGCTGGGTGGATCGATCCGGCCGACGTTCTGGGCAAATGCCGCCCGCATCACCCGCATCAACCCGGACCAGTCGCTGAATGTGTTGGGTGCAAGACCCAGAGTGATGCCCCCTGAAGACGCCTTTCGCACAGAATGAACCGTCATGCGCGCGCCCCTGTCGATTGCACGGGGCCGACCCCGAATTTCCTTTGGAAACTGCGCGAGAACGTGGTTGCGTTGGAAAACCCGCAAGCGGTCGCGATGTCTATGATCCGGTCATCTGTATCGCGCAGCAATTGCCGACCAAGCCCCAGTCGCAAATCTCTATAGTATTCTGCGGGCGATCTGTCTGTGTGCGAACGAAAGAGCCGCTCCATCTGTCGCCGGGATACGCCGGCCAAATCGGCCAGTACATCCAGCCGGATCGGCTCTTCCAGGTTTTCAGACATGAGTCGGGCAGCCATTATCAGATGCGGGTTGCGTGACCCCAACGTAGCCGAGATCGAACTTTGCGGGCGCTCCTGCCCGCTGCGCTGGCCGTAGTGGACACACAAGTCAGCGACCGCGAGCGAAAACCCGCGACCAAAATCCTGCGCGATCAGGTGCAGCATCATGTCGGTGGCCGCGGCCCCGCCCGCGCAGGTGAACATGTCGCGGTCCCAACAAAACAGGCGCTCTTTGGGGGACAGCAGCGGAAAACGTTCAACAAAGCCTGGGCGGTCCTCCCAGTGAAGGGTGAAATCACGGTCTGTAAGCAGTCCGGTTTGGGCCAAGACCTCGGCCCCTCCCCCGACCGACCCCACGCAGGCGCCATGTCGGTGTCTGGACCTGATCCATTGAGCGGCTTGTTTTTGCATGTCTCTACCAACTGCCCCGCCCGCCGCGATCAGGGCGAAATCAACCGGACGCGTCGCGTCCAATGCACCGTCCACGGTCATGAACATGCCATTGGAAAAGGCAACCGGCTCCCCATCCAATGACACCGCCTGCCAGCTATAGGCGGCCTTTGTGTCCAGCTTTCGCGCCATCCGGAGCGGCTCGATCGCGGCGGTAAAGCTCAACATCGAGGCGCCGGGCAGCAACAGAAAGGAAAATGTCCGGGGGTATGTGTTGGAGGCGCGCAACCGTGTTGCGCGCCCTTCAAGGCCAGGCTGGGAAGAGGAGCGATGCCTGGCCTCGTATTCGAAGGTGCTATCCTTCATGATCGCTGAGCGTGAAGAACAGCGTATCGCCGATTTCACACAGCGCCGGGGTGCGTTTGCAAAAGACCACGCCGCCCTTGTTGAAATAGAGCTCTTCGGGTTTCTCCCACGGCTCTTTCAGGTTCCAGATGTAGCCCGCGAACTGCCCGTCCTCGACCACATCACCCAGGTTCACGCGCGGCTCGAACATCCCATCCTTGCGGGCAAAGATGTAGTGGTCGCCAGTCTGCATCGCCTTAAGCGCAACCTTGTGCTCGGGCTCAGGCAGAACCTCGTCCGTTTGCAGAACCCCCAATTCGCGCAGGCAGCGTTTCATGCCATTCCAGGCAAAATCGCGAATCCAGGGGCGGATTTTGCCCGCACCACCCAGTTCGGTGGACAGATAGATCTTGTCCAGTGGCAGGATCTCCCCCGACAACGTGGTCTCATGCACCCGATCACCGACGATACCCAAGGGCGCGCCGAAAAGCTCGAGGAACTTCATTTGCATCGCATCCTTGGCCGGATCGTTCATCAGGCGGATCTTGACCGAGGGGTGATGGTCGATAGATTTGCCGGCCGAATGCAGATCAAAGAACGCATCCCCACGCGGCACGATGTGATTGGTGATGTACCAGGCGATCATTTCGGTGGGCGACCCGTACTGATTGCCGGGGAAGACCCGGTTCAGGTTGGCCTCGCCGGTCCAGTCGAGCGGCGAAGTGCGACGACCGGCATAGAAGGCGGGCGCGTTGGCGGCAGGCAGAAAGATGATCTGCCCCTTGATGTCGGAAGGGTCCAGTTCCTGGTACAGACCATTGGTGATCGAGACACCTTCGTATTCGTCACCGTGGTTGGCCCCGATCACAACCGCGACGGGACCGTCGCCGTTCTTGATCGACATGATCGGCATCGGCAACCAGCCATAGGCCGACCTGTCCGAGCTGAACTGAATGCGCACGTAACCGTGGTGCTTGCCTTCGGCGTCCAGGTCGATTTCACACGACGGGGCGAGGCTTACTTTTGGGCAAGGCATGAGGGGTTTCCTTCTCTTTAGGCCGCTTGAGCTTGGGTTTGGAGCTTGCGCCAGGCGACGCCCAGCTTGGCAATTCCGTCTTTGATGTCGTCCACTTCGATGAAGCTGTAGGCCATGCGGATGAAGTTGCCGGGATCATCGTTGGGAAAGCTCAGCCGCCCCGATGAGATCTCGACCCCTTCTTCGATGCCCAGTTCCACCAGCCGCTCGGCATCTGATTCTTCGGGCAGTTTGGCCCACAGGAAATAACCGCCTTGGGGCGCGCGGATCTCGGCCTCGGGCAGATGCTCGGCAAAGGCCGCGATCATTTCATCGCGGTGGATGCGCATGTGATGGATCATCTCGTCGATGTGCTTGGCCATCTTGTTGGACCGCATCAACTGCACCACGATCCGCTGTGCGAATGCGTTGGACCCACCATCGGCCTTTTGCATCGCCATGCGCCGGATCACGCCCGCATCACCGATGGCCCAACCGACACGCAGGCCGGGGGCCAGGATCTTGGACACGGTGCCCAGGCTGATCACATGGCCGGTTGTATCCATGGATTTGATCGAGGGGATTACCTCGCCCTCGAACCGGATGCGGCGATAGGGATCGTCTTCGCAGATCACAAAGTTATAGCGCTGCGCCAGTTCCAGCATCCGCTTGCGGCGCGCAAGCGACGTGGTGACGCCCGTGGGGTTGTGGAAATCAGGCACGTCAAACAGCAGCTTGGGCATTTGTTCGGCGTTGTTTTCCATGATCGCCAGCTTGCGGGCCAACTCTTCGGCATCAAACCCTTGTTCATCCTGGCCGATGTCCAGAAAACGCACGTTGTGTGTGCGCATGATATGCACGGCCGTCATATAGGTGGGGCGGGTCACGATGACCGTGTCGCCGGGTTCGCAAAAAGTGCGCAGCGCCAGGTCAAAGGCGCTTTTCGACCCATAGGTCACCAGCACGTTCTCGCGGTTGGCTTTGATGCCGTCCTCGGCCACGAAATTGCAGATCTCGTCGCGCAGGTCGTCAAGACCCATCAGCGGCGCATATTGCATCGCCTCTTCGCGAAGGGGGCCGACGGCCTCGGTGGCTTCGCGGACCACATCCGGCAGGCAGGGCGGGTAGGCCGCCCCTGAGTTGAGCGCGATGGTCCCCGGCGCGTGGTCAAAGACCGATTTGCCCAAAATGGCAGATCGGCGTGCAAATCTGAACTCTGTCATTGTTTTTCCAGTCAGGTTTGAGATGAAGCAACCATGCGCGCCGCCACGAAATCTTCGATCGCGGCCCCCACGGATTTGAAAACAGTTATTTGCGTATCGGACTGGCGCGGTTGCGCCTCGCCCCGGCACAACTCGGCCATGTCACCGGCGATGTCGACGCGGGTGATCGCGCCTTCGGCCAAGGGCTGGGTGATGTCGCCCGCTTCGGCCATCGCGCCATCATAGGTATCGACGATGATGCCACCGGCGGCGCGCTTCATCGCGTCGCTGTCGGCTTCGCGCATATCGGTGGTGAAGCCCCCCACCAGATCCAGATGCACGCCCTCTTTCAACAGCGCACCCTTGATCAACGGATCGTTGGTCAAGGTGGCAGCCGCGATTACATCCGCGTCCGCCACAGCAGCGTCCAGATCAGCGGCGACCGACACCGCATCGCCGAAACGACCCGCTAGCGCCTGCGCCTGCTCAGGCTTTCGGGCCCAGATGGTGATTCTGTCGTAATCGCGCACCGCCATGTGGGCGGGAATCAGGTTCGAGGCGATGGTCCCTGCCCCAACGATCAGCAGCGATTTGGCGTCCCGCCGCGCCATCAAATCCGCAGCCAGAGCCGATGTTGCCGCCGTCCGACGCGCGGTCAATTCAGCGCCTTCCATTGCGGCTTCGGCCTGACCGGTCACGGCGTCAAACACCATCACCGATGCATTCACGGCAGGCAGGTTTCGGCCCGTGTTTCCGGGCGCTATGAACAGGATTTTCACGGCAAGTTTACCGCCTTCCTCCCACGCGGGCATGGCCAGGAACGTGGCATCCGGCTCTCCCGGAACCGGGATCGTGTGCGCCGTGCGCAGGGGCTGTGACACGCCTTGCGCAAAGGCCTGGCGCAGATCGGCGATCAACGCCTGCCACGGCAATGCCTCTGCCACCGATGCGTCCGAAAACACCTTCATTGAGAACCTCCCCGAAAATTTGTCTTGCACGATTTAATATATTATCTAGTATCCATGACACGTCAACTCAGAATTACAGGGCTCTCATGGCACCCCAATACGCAGACTTTTCACGCGAGGAATTCGATCAGCGTTACGCAAAGACACGCGCGCTGATGGCCGAACAAAACCTGGATGCAATGCTCATCACCGAGCGGCTGAACTATCAGTACTACTCGGGCCACCGGTCCGAGCAGTGCGCGGTGGACAAGATCCGGTCATATATGGTGATCATCCCAAAGGACGGGGATCCGACACTCATCACCATGCCGTTCGAGGTGGCGCAGGTCGAACAGACCTCGTTCATCAGCGACATCCGCACCACCGGTGGCCTGATGGGCCACCCCGAGTTCATCATCGGTGTGCTCAAGGATCTGGGCCTGTCCAAGGCCAAAATCGGCTGCGAACTTGGCCGGGAACAGTACCTGGGCATCTCGTATCTTGGCCTGCAAGAAGTGATGCAAGGCCTGCCCGAAGCTAGCTTCGTAGACGCCGCCGACATCATCCTGAAAGTGCGCAATGTGAAGTCCCCGCAAGAGATCGAATACTTGCGCCGGGCTTCAATCATCTCGGCCGAAGCACAGCGCAAGACCTTCACCCAGGTGCGCGCAGGCATGACCGAAAACGAGGTGGCGCAGATCCTGCGCGAAAACCTGATCGCCAACGGGGCCGAAAAGATCTCGCTTTTGTGCGTGCTGTCGGGGGCCAATGAAAAGGGCATCGTGCTGCTGCCCACCGACCGTGTGATCCAAAAGGGTGAAACGCTGGGGTTTGACGTTGGCGTCAGCTATAGAGGTTATTGGTCCGACCTGGCGCGGACAGCATCTATTGGTGAACCATCGGCCGAGCTGAAAGAGTTCTACAATTGGAGCATGCAGCTGCGCCACGACTGCAACATGCAGCTGACCGCCGGCAACAAGCCAGCCGATGTGGTGGCTGTGGTCGACAAATACCTGGCCGAACGTGGTCTGCAGACCATGGGCGTCGGTCGCGTGGGCCATGGTGTCGGGATCGAGACCACAGAATACCCGTCTTTGGCCGCGTTCGAGGACGTCACCTTTGAGGTGGGCAACGTCTTTGCCTGCAACCCCAACTTCTCGAACCACCTTGGCTTCATCAATGCTGAAGACAATTGGGCCATTACAGAAGGCGAACCGGATCTGCTGTCAGCTCCGGTCGCCGATTGGGACATTCCAATCGTCGAAGCCTGACCCAATTCCGTGGCCCGTCACCCTCGGCGGGCCACGGGGCAATAATTCAACAGGGAGAACGCAATGAAAACGAATATGCTACGCCGTACGGTTCTGAAAATGACCGCTGCTCTGGCCTTGGCTGCGACGCCGGTGGCCACGATGGCGCAGAACGTCGAAGAGCGCGGGGCCGGTGATGGCCTACGGGTCGCCTACTACAACTTTGCGCCATTTGGTTATGTGAATTCCGATGGGGACGTTGTGGGCGAGCAGGTCGAAATCCTGCGCCATGTTCTGGGTGAAATGGGCCTAAAGGTGCAGTCCGAAACAGCGACTGAATGGGGCAATCTGATCCCGGGGCTCAAGGCTGATCGGTTCGACATCGTTGCCGCCGCCATGTTCGTGACACCCAAACGCTGCGCCGAGGTTGCATTTTCTGAGCCGACATTCGGCATCCGCAACACCATCATCGTGCCGGAAGGCAACCCAAAGGGGTTGGGTGGCAACTATGAAGCCGTTGCTTCGTCCGGGGCCAAACTGGCGGCCATCGCGGGCACCGCACAGGTCGATTGGGCCAAGAGCGTGGGGGTCGAGGATGGCAACATCATGCAGGTTCCCGACAACCCGACCGGCCTGGCCGCCGTGCGCGCAGGCCGTGCCGACGCCTTTACCATCGACGCCCCTGGCGCGCGGATCGCGTTGAGCAGTGATGGTGGGGCCGGTTTCGAAATGCTGGAACCCTTTGCCGAGGTTGGCGGCAAACCTGCCAGCCCGCACGGGGCCTATGCTTTCCGCAAGGATGAGGCCGAATTCGTGAAGAAATTCAACGAAGTTCTATCAGGCTTCATCGGCACCGACGCGCATCTTGCGATCATGGAAACACATGGTCTGGACAAGAGCGAGCTTCCGGCGCGCGCGACAAGCGACCTGTGTAACGGTTAAGCTGAATCACAGGCCGGGGGCACCACCCCGGCCTGTTGAAAAGGGATGCGATATGACAGGCCACACAATTCTGGGCGACAGTCCCGGCGGTTTCCGGGTGGGCGTACTGGCGCTTGCCAATGATCAGGTGATTGAACGGGATCTCGGCCGCCTGCTGCCAGATGACGTATGGACCTTTACCACGCGCATTGCCTATGGCGGGGACTGTTCGCTGGAACAATTGGCCCAGATGGCGCCGACTCTGACGGATGCCACCCGGCTTTTGAACCCCGAGGTCGCGCTGGATGCGGTTGTCTTTGGCTGCACTTCTGGCACCATCGCCATCGGGGTCGATCAGATCGCTGACGCCATCCACCTGGCCTCGCCCAAGGCGGCGGTGGTCAATCCGGTGCAATCCGCCTGTGCGGCCTTTGAGCGGTTGAACGCCAGGCGCCTGAACCTGATCACCCCCTATGAGCCCGAGCTGGCAGAACTGATGACCCGCACATTTGCGGCATATGGGTTCGAAATCGTGAACCGCCATGACTTTGGAATTGTCGAGTCGGCCGACATCAGCCGCGTGACACCACAGGCAATCCGACAGGCGACTGCCGCTCTGCCCCGAAACGTGGATGCGACATTCATTTCCTGCACCGACTTTCAATCGCTGTCTGTGCTCGCAGATATCGAACGCGACACCGGGCTGCCAACAGTGACCAGTAACCAAGCCATCGTCTGGCGGTTGCTGTCTTTGGCAGGCGCAAAAACAAACATTCAAGGGTTCGGGCGCTTGCTGGAAACCTTTGACCAGACTGCCGATCAACAGGGAGAATTGGCATGATTCTGACCCCAAAGGCCCGCGCATGAACCGCGTCGCCATTGTATCTGCGCTGATCGCTTTTTTGTTGGGCCTGTCAGCCGCCACATTTTCCGAGTTGCGAGTGTTCCTGCCCGCGATCCTAAAAGGGGCGGTGGTGACGGTTCAGGTCTCGGTCCTGTCGATTGCGCTCTTTTTGTTCATGTCCGTCATCTCGGGCATCGGACGGGCCAGCAAAAACACCGCGATCCGCTGGATTTCCACGATCTATGTCGAGGTGTTTCGCGGCACGTCCCTGCTGGTGATCCTGTTCTGGATGTTCTTTGTCATGCCCGAATTCGGCCTGACCCTGTCGCCCATGGTGGCCGGTGTCGCGGCCATCGGGTTGAACTTTGGTGCCTACGGGGCCGAGGTCGTGCGTGGCGCGATCAGTGCGGTGCCCAAGGGCCAGACCGAGGCAACAATTGCGCTGAACATGTCCCCATATCGCCGGATGACCCGGATCGTGTTACCGCAGGCCGTCGCGATCATGATCCCCGGCATGAGCAACCTGGTGATCGAGCTGATCAAGGCAACCGCGCTGGTGTCTGCCGTAACCTTGGTCGACATCACCTATGCTGCCGTTCAACAGAACCAACTGCACTATCGCACGGTCGAAATCTTCCTGCTGACGATGCTGCTGTATTACTGCCTGGCGCAATTCGTGCGCTTTGGGGGCGAGGCCCTGGAAGAACGCTTTACCCGCCACCTGAGCAAGAGGGTCTGACCATGGATTGGAGATGGGATTTTACCTTTGAGGTGGTGCTGCCGAAGATGTGGCAGGCCGCAGGCGTCACTGTCTGGGCCACGGTGGCAAGCTTTGCCATTGCTCTGGTCGGCGGCCTGATCCTGATGCTGCTCAAGACGCATCGATCGAAATGGATCAGCCGCCCCGCCACCGAACTGATCGAGGTCATTCGCGCCACGCCGCTGCTGGTGCTGATCTTCTTTCTGTTCTTCTTACTGCCCGAGGTCGGGATCACCCTACCGCCACTAACCACCGGTATCGTTGCGATTGGCCTTTATAACTCGGCCCTGTGTGCCGAGGTCTACCGTGCCGGTTTTCAGGCCGTGCCCAAAGGCCAGTGGGAGGCATGTATCGCGCTGAACATGTCGCCCTACCGGACCTTTCGGAATGTGATCATTCCGCAATCGCTGCCGCCCATCGTGCCGGCACTTGGCAACTATCTGGTGGCGATCTTCAAAGAGACGCCACTGCTATCCTTTGTTGCGGTGGCTGAGATCATGCAGGTGTCGAAGCTGATCGGCGCCGAATACTATCGCTTTACCGAGGCAATAACCGTCGCCGGGATCTTTTTCCTGGTGATGAGCCTGATCGCGGCCTTCCTGATACGCCTGGTCGAGAACTATGTCAAAAGGAGCATCCTGCATTGACCCAGCCCATGATTCAATTTGACAAGGTCCTCAAGGCCTATGGCGCGCTCCAGGTGCTCAAGGACCTCGACTTTACGGTCGACAAAGGCGAAGTGGTGTCGATCATCGGCCCTTCGGGATCGGGCAAGACGACGGTACTGCGGGTGCTGATGACGCTGGAACCCATTCAGGGCGGCACCATGTATGTGGACGGCGAGCCACTGAACCGGATGCAAGCCAACGGCGAATTGGTTGATGCCTCGGCCGCGCACATCCGGCGCATCCGGTCCAAGATCGGAATGGTGTTTCAGAGCTTCAATCTGTTTCCTCATATGACCGCGCTGGAAAATTGCAACGAAAGCCCGATCTACACGCAAGGCAAGACCAAGGCCGAAGCAACCGAGGAATCCATGCGCCTGTTGGATATGGTGGGGCTGGCGGACAAAGCCGGTCACTATCCCAGCCAACTGTCGGGCGGCCAACAACAGCGTGTCGCCATCGCCCGGACCCTGGCCATGCATCCCGAGGTTCTGCTGTTTGACGAGCCGACATCGGCGCTTGACCCTGAAATGGTGGGCGAAGTGCTCGAGGTGATCCGTGAACTGGCACGGTCAGGGAATTACACGATATTGCTGGTCACCCATCAGATGGGATTTGCCCGCGAGGTGTCCGATCGCGTTTGTTTCTTTGATGGCGGGCGCATGGTGGAACAGGGCCTGCCGGATGATCTTTTTGGCAACCCCCAAAACGAGCGCTTGCAACAATTCCTGTCCAAAGTGCTGGAGGCCGGATGACGACAAACATTTGCTTTCATGCTTTGGTCATGCCATCTGACCTGCGTTTGGAGGGCCACCGCGCGGCGGGCCGCCTTGTCGTCGAGTTACCCAGAATGGGAGAGTATTGAACCATGAAACACATGCTCAACTACGGTGACGGACCCAAGGCGATCTATGAAATCCTGAAACGTCAGATCATTGCCGGCGAGCTGGAGCCGGGCAACGAACTCAAAATCATGCCGCTGGCAAAAGAGATGGACATCTCAATCGTGCCCCTGCGCGAAGCGATCCGGATGCTGGCCGCCGAGAAACTGGTTGAATTGCGTCCCCGTCGCAGCCCGATCATTGCACGTCTGGATGTGCGCGATCTGGTCGAAATGAACCAGATCCGCGGTGCGCTGGAACCCATCATCCTGGCTGATGCGATCCCGCGGCACACCGATGAGACGCTCAAGGAATGCGAGAAGGTTCTCAAGCGCACAACAAAGGTCAAAGACCCCTGGGAGATGGTGGAACTCAACAAGGATTTTCACTTGGCGATCCTGGGACCCACGCGGCTGAAGCGCTCGCTCGAGATTGTGTCCGACCAATACGACGGCATCGCGCGGCTGACTCAGTTCCGTGTCATCACGCATGAGGAACAGCTTGGCAAACTGCACGACGAACACGCAGGCATATTCGAAGCAGCAAAACGAGGCGATGTAGATGCTGCGGTGTCCGAGATGACCCATCACATTGATCAGGCCACGACCCGTGCCGCAAACGAGCTGAATTCAGAAGACCAATCCGACGACACCTCTGGCGAACACGCCAGTTGATCTCAGGTTTTGACAACATGACGACAGAATACGATTTCATCGTGGTGGGATCGGGCAGTGCTGGTGCGATCATCGCAGCCAGACTGGCCGAGGCTGGCACCTCTCGCGTCCTGCTGCTGGAGGCAGGCCCAAAGGACAACAGCCTGTTGTTCCACGTGCCTGCCGCAATGCGCTATGCCTACAACGCGTCCAAGTACAACTGGAACTATGAGACCGAGCCCGAGCCCTATCTGAACAACCGCGTTTTGGTGCAGCCGCGCGGCAAGGTTCTGGGCGGATCGTCTTCGATCAACGGTCAGCTGTATCTTCGCGGCCACCCGATGGACTACGAGGGCTGGGCCGAAGGCGGGGCCCAGGGGTGGTCCTATGCCGAGGTATTGCCGTACTTCCAACGTCTGGAAACGCGTGTGGACGGGAGCAACGCGTATCAGGGCACAGGGGGAAAGATCCGCGCCTCGACCATGGGATCGGAGAACCCGCTGACACAGGCGTTTTTGCTGGCTGGCCGCGAGGCCGGTTACCTCAGCACTGATGACGTCAATGGTGGGCAGCAGGATGGGTTCGGCTATCTGCCCAAAAACGTGGCTGACGGTCGCCGGTCGTCCACGGCGCAGTGTTACTTGCGCAATCCGCCCGCCAATCTGGACATCCAGACGGGCTGCAACGTGCGCAACCTGATCGTTCAGGGCAAGACCGTCAAGGGCGTGCGCTATGTCCAGAACGGGCAGACGAAAACCGCCGCCGCCCGGGCCGAGGTCATCCTGTCCGCTGGTGCCTTCAACAGCCCGCTGATCCTGATGCATTCGGGCATTGGCCCCGCCGAGCAGTTGCGCGCGCAGGGGGTCGAGGTCGTGCATGATCTGCCCGGTGTGGGCGAAAACCTGATGGATCACCCACTGACGTCGCTACAGGTGAAATGTACCCAGCCCGTCACGCTATATAAACATCTCAACCTGTTCAGTCAGGCCAAGGGGGCGGTGGAATGGGCGCTGACCCGCAAGGGGCTGTTGGCCAACAACCACTTTGACGCGGTCTGTTTCATCCGCACCAAGGCAGGCGTGCGCTTTCCCAACATGCAGATCGCCCTGTTCCAGATCGCCGTGGCCGAAGGATCAGCCGATTTCATCAAGGAACACGCCTTTCAGCTGCAGTTCACCAACCAGCGCCCGCAAAGCCGGGGCTATGTGCGGCTGGCGTCAAACGACCCCTTTGCCGCGCCGCGTATCCGCTACAACATGCTCGAGCACGACGACGACGTCGAAGAGCTCAAGGCCGGGTTGCGTCTGTCGCGTGAGTTGACCCGGCAGCCATCGCTTGCAGCCTTCACCAGTGACGAAATCTTTCCTGGGGTTCAAGTTCAGGACGATGCAGAAATTGAGGCCTGGCTGCGCCAGAACTGCCACTCCTCGTATCATCCGTCGGGCACCTGCAAGATGGGCATTGACCGGATGGCGGTCGTGGACCCCGAATGCAGGGTGCATGGCATTGCGAACCTACGCGTCGCCGATGCCTCGATCATGCCGGTCATCCCCTCGGCCAACTTGAACTGCCCCACCATGATGATCGGTGAAAAGGCATCGGACATAATCCTGGGCAAAGCCCCCTTGCCCCCGTCAAACCTGCCCTATTTCCAAGACCCGAATTGGGAGACATCACAGCGGTAACGGTGTCAAACAGGTGGTCCCGGCAGGCGTCCATCGCTGTCGATGACGCGGATCATTTCCGGCGGCGTGTCACCCCACCGCCAGAACACCACGTTGACGTCCCGGGGCGTCGCGCCTCGGGCAAAACTTTGCACGCGGAGGCCTGCAAATCCGTTGGCGATCAGCTGATCTGCCACCGTGTGGGACGCAGGCACGCGGCCGCTGAGCATCTCGCCCATCCAGTTCGGGCATTGCAACTGACCAAAGGTGATCCCATGCGCCGCCAACAGTGCCGGATTGGTTGCGTCAAAGACCGGTCCGCAATCGACCTGGTATTCGCAGATAGTGAGCGGCTCCATCGGGCGACCCAGGGGGCTGGCCTCACGAATGGTGGTCAGAACGGTCTCGGACATATAGATCGCGGGGGTGCCGATTGGGTTGAAGCGCCCTCCGTTCATGCGCGCACCCTCTCCGGACACCGGGTCCCAAGACCAATAGGGATTGTGGGCGCGAAACAGCGGGCCTTTGTGCTGCATGCTCAGGCGTAACCGCCTGCCGCCACGTGATCGAGATAGCGGCGCACTTGATCGGCCCTGCCCTCTCGGATCAGCTGTTCTGCGGTTTGCCCGCCAAAGCCCACAATCGGTTCCGACCGCATCCAAGCATAGGCCGTCAGCGCCGAACCTGTGAACTTTTCGACCCGGTTCAGGATTTCCAGCATCTCGCGCAGCCGCGTTTGCGTGCGGACCGACTTTAGCCGGTCCTTTCGGGAAAACGCGTCGCGCGACAGGCCGATGGTGGCAGCGATCTCAGATTGCGTCGTGCGCAGTTTGGCCGCCATCTTTGCCGGGGCAAAAACCTTATCCTCAATAAGCTCTGCGAGTTCCATATCTCCTCCGCGCCACATGTAATGACATATATTGGTGTCATTTTGTGCGCTGTCAAGGTTCTGGGCCACACGTGATCAACGCGCCAAGGTCAGGGTTTCATCGCTGTCAATCTGGGGAACAGGTATTCATTCACGGCGGATTCACCCCCAACACAACCCAATCCGCTGAGTTTGAGGCCACCAAACGGCACGTCGATATAGGCAGTCGTCAGTTGATTGACGGCAACACTGCCCACCTGCAGACGCGCACCGACGGCTTCGGCAGCGGTCTGATCCGGGCCATAAACGTACCCGGACAGCCCCAATTCGCAGGCGTTCGCGCGGGCCATGATGTCATCCAGATCATCGTAGGGCGCAATACAGGCAATCGGACCAAAAATCTCTTCGGTCATGCCAAGCGCGTCGTCGGGCACGTTGGCAAAAACACGCGGTGGCGCAAAGAACCCTTCGTTCTGCCGAGCCGGGTCGTTCAGGATCACGGTGGAGCCCTTGGCAATAGCGTCCGCTGCGATCTGGTCCATCGTCTGAACGCGTTCGATATTGGCCAGCGGCCCCATGGTGGTCGCCACGTCCATCCCGTCGCCCAGAACCAGGCCCCGAGCATAGGCCCCGGCGAGTTCGGCAAAGGCGTCGTGCTGGTCCCGGTTTACGTAAATCCGGTTCGGAGCGGTGCAGACCTGTCCACCGTTCCAGAACCGTTTCGAAATCAGTGCCTGCGCCGCCTCTTCGACATTTGAGCCGGGCAAAACAATCGCAGGCGCGTTGCCGCCCAATTCCAACGTGCAGCGCATGATTTCGGCGCCACATTGCGCAGCCAGATCGCGGCCAACATTGACCGACCCGGTATAGGACAGATGCCGCATCGCCCGATGCTTGATCAACCGGGTCGACAGAACTCGAGAGCTTCCCATCACCAGATTGACCGCGCCCTTGGGCAAATCCGACTGATTTAGGATGTCCACCAGCATTGCCACCGATGATGGTGTGTCGTTGTTGGCCAGAACCACCACAGTACAGCCCGCCGCCAACGCGGGCGCGATGTGAACAGCAGCCGTTTCGACCGGGAAATTCCACGTCGTGATGACGATCACCGGGCCGACCGGCACCATGTCGATCCGCCGCCGCGCGCCATAGCCCGGACGGTCATAGGCAAACGTCATCGTGTCCGACATTTCGGCGAAATGTTCGAACATGCCCACCACGCCCGACATCTCAAGCCGCGCTTCGTCCATGGGCTTGCCCTGCTCCAATGTGATCTGTTGGGCAAGCGTCTCCGAGGCAGCCTTGACCCGTTGCGCAATTCCATCCAGCACGCGGGCTCGCGCGTGTGGTGACGTGCCTGACCATTCCGTAAATGCTTGCCCTGCCGCATCTGCTGCGGAATCCGCGTCCTGTTCGGTTGCGCAAACAAACTCGGCCAGTAACTCTCCGCTTGCCGGGTTGGTGATGGCGCGCCGCTCTCGCCCTGCGACGGGGATCTTGGCCGCATTCACAATGGGATGAAACATTCAGAAATTCTCGCATCAGGAGTGTGTTATTGATTATAATATATTATATATTGTATGGCATCAACCCTGTGAAACGGGTTTTGCTAGCGGAGCACGCCCAAGGCAGCCCGCACCACCACCGCCCGCAATTCTGTATGATCCGCCGGAAACAATGGCCCCGAGCCAAGCGATGTGTGAATGGCCATTGTGATGATCACCTGTACTGCATGTCTGATCGCTTGCTGTTTGTCGTCCAGCTCGATCTCATCGGCGTAGGTTTCAGCAACCTCGGCAAATCGATCACCGATCACCAGGGACAACTCCTTCAAGCGTTCCCAAACATCTGGGTCCTGGGCAGAGATCTCGTAAGCTGCGCGGTAGAACCCAATATGCGCACGGATCGTGGTGTAGGAATGATCGGCGTAATGCGTCAGCAGGTTCGCCAGAGACCCAAAGGTTTCTTTGGACAAATCCATCTCTCGGGCTTCATGTGCCAAAGCCTCCCAAATTCGGGCCAACATGACCTCGAACAGATCCCGCTTGTCCGAAAACCGATGATAGAATGACCCGGTCGATGCCCCGGATGCAGAGATGATGTCTGCGATCCGAGACCCAGCAAAGCCGTTCTTGGCAAACGCCACCTCAGCCGCATCCAGAAACTTCTGTTCGGTCTTCCGGCTGCGGGCCTGTTTGGCCGGTGTATATCCCCTGTCTGTATCTTGCTCCGCCACGTCGTTTGGCATCCCCCTGCATTTCCAATTGACAAAAGCAGATTATTGGGACGAATTCAATATTAGAAACTTTTTTCTAGTTTTGTGAGGAAACAAAGCGAGTGGAAAAGTGAGTGGAGGAACTTATGAAAAAACTGATTATCGGAACTGTTGTTTCAGGCTGTTTGGCGACGGCGACCTCGGCACAAGTCGAGATCAAGCTGGCGTCGATTGCGCCGGCAGGAACACCTTGGATCGGCCATCTGGAGACCTGGGAGAAGAATGTCGAGGCGGCCACAAACGGCGAGATTGACATCGTCATTTACCCGTCCGGACAGCTTGGCAATGAATACGACACGTTCAAACAAGTGCAACGCGGACGCATTGATGCGGCATCGTTGTCGGGCGGTGTGCTGAGTGCCTTTGTCCCAGAGCTGGCGCTGATGTCGACGCCCTATCTGTTCGACAAGGTGGAAACCATTGACTGCGTCTATGACGGCGCCATGGGTGACACGATGAAATCGCTCGTTGCCGACAAAGACGTCGAGCTGTTGCAATGGGGCGAAACGGGCTGGGTGCATGTTTACGCCCAGGACGATCTGTCGGATGTGGCCAATGCCGAAGGCTACAAGGCCCGCGTCGCGCCCCACGACATGTCGCGCACCCTGTGGGCATCGGTCGGCGCCAACGGAACCGAGCTGCCTTATGCTGAAACCCCTGCTGCGTTGCAGACCGGACTGGTGAAGGCCGGGGAAAGCGCCGAGGTGTCTTATGTTGCCTTCGGCCTGGGCAAGGTCGCGCCGCATTTCATGATGACCTATCACATGCATCAGGCCGGCGGCATCATCATCAGCGAACGCACGATGAGAAAGCTCAGCCCCGAACAGCAGCAGATCCTGCGCGACAGCCTGCCCAGCACCCAAGGGGGCCGGGATGAGATCCGTCAGATGGGAGTGGCTCTGGTCAGAAAATATGAGGCCGCAGGTGGCCCTGTTCATCGCCTGACAGACGAGCAGCGCGCCGCGTGGAAAGCCAAGGTCGAGCCGAACTGGCCCGGCTTTGTGGCCGGTCTGGGTGGCCAGTCCGAGGCGATGTGGCCCCAAGTCCTCGAAGCCAAATCGGCTTGCGGCGAATGACACTCTCGCCTGATTGGGCCGAACGGGTTCTGGCCGGAGTGTTCCGGTTTGAATCCGTAATCGCGGTGGCAGGCTATGCCACCGTGGCCGGCTTGTTGGTTGTCGACGTCGGCCTGCGCGAGCTGGTCGGCACCTCGATCTACGGGGCGCAGCGGGTGTCGGTCTATATCATGATCGTCACCGGATTTCTGGGGCTTGGCCTGGCCGCAGCACAGGGCCGCCATCTGCGGCCCCGCTTTGCCGATGGGCTGATCCCAAAGCGCTTTACCACCGCCGCAACCCGACTGGGCGACCTGATCATGACTGCTGTCTTGTTGGGCTTTGCCTGGGTCGGTGTCCACTACGTGCTTGAGGCGCGCGAGTTCGAAGACATGGCCCGGATCATCGATATCCCGCTTTGGTATCTGAATCTGATTGTCCCCTACGCCTTTGCCACCACAGCGCTGCGTTATGCGCTCTTTGCCCTTTACCCGGCCCTGCGCCCTGAAGAAGTCAGCTCTGAATGACCTATGCTTTTATCCTGTTCGGCCTGAGCATCGCTTTGCTGGCGTTACGGGTGAACCTGTTTGTCCTGCTCTTGATCGTGGGCAGCTTTATCCACCTGGTTTGGGGCGATGCCGAACTTCTCTACATCGTCGAAGACATGTGGATCGCCCTTGATAAAGAAGTGCTCCTGTCGATCCCACTGTTCCTGATCTGTGGGTCCGTGATGGGACGCGGTGCAATTGCCGCTCGTCTGATCGAAATCATGACCGCCCTTACATCCCCCCTGCCCGGTGGGCTGGCGGTGGCGACCGTGATGACCTGCGCGGTCTTTGCCGCTATTTCCGGATCATCCGCCGTAACATTGATTGCTGTTGGCTCTATCGCCTACCCGGCGCTGCTGGCGCAGGGCTATGACAAATCCTTTTCCCTTGGCGCGCTGACCACCGCCGGGACGCTCGGCGTCATCATCCCGCCGTCGATTCCGATGATCCTGTATGGCATTGCGACCGAAACCTCGATCATCGACCTGTTTACTGCGGGCATCCTGCCCGGTCTGTTCCTGATGACGTTGCTGGCGGGATATTCGTTCTTCGTGAACCGCCACATGCCACGCGAACGCTTTTCGCTGACCCGACTGCTGAGCGCGCTTCGGTCAGGCATCTGGTCGATGCTGATGCCTGTAATCCTGCTTGGCGGCATCTATTCGGGCTATTTCTCGCCCACGGAATCCGCCGCCGTTGCCTTGGCCTACGCGGTTATCATCGAGGTATTCGTACACCGCGAATTGCGACTTCCGGACCTGCGCGATGTGGCGATCGAGACGACAACCATGGTTGGCACCATCTTTCCCGTGCTGGCGATCGCGCTGTCGGTCAACCTGCTGTTGACCGCACATCAGGCCCCCGCCCATCTGGCGGACTGGATCAGCGGGTTCATCACCAGCAAGATCACTTTCCTGCTGGCGATCAACGTGCTGTTGCTGATCGTGGGCTGCGTGATGGACATGATCTCGGCCATCCTGATCCTAGCACCGCTGCTGCTGGCCCTTGGTCGCGTCTATGGCATCGACCCGGTGCACCTTGGCATCATCATGACCGTAAACCTTGAGATCGGTCTGCTGACCCCGCCTGTGGGCATCAACCTGATCGTGGCGATGACCGCCTTCCGCGAGAAATTCGGCCTGATCTGTCGCAGCGTCCTTCCCTTTATCGCCATCATGGTGCTTGGCCTGTTGGTGATCACCTTTGTCCCCGCCCTCTCGCTCATCCTGCTTTAGAGGTTCGACCATGTCCGAAATCACCATCTATCCCGCCCGCCGTATCCATACAATGAGCCCTTCGAACCCCATTGCCGAGGCGGTCGCTGTGCGCGACGGGATCATCCTTGAGGCTGGGCGGATCAAAGACATGCAGCCCTGGCTTGAGGGGGCCAAGGTCACGGTGGACGAGCAATTCGCCGACAAGGTGCTGTTTCCGGGATTCATTGACCCGCATCTGCATCCGTCGCTCGGGGCTACATTGCTGCCGTGCCAGTTCATCACTGCGTTCGAATGGGATCTGGGCAAGCATAAGGTGCCGGCAACGCGCGGGCGCACCGAATACCTTGCTCGACTGCAGCAGTTCATCGCGGATCGTGGCCCCTCGCAAGAGCTGTTTGTCACGTGGGGATACCACCGCACCTGGCATGGCATCATTGGGCGTCCGGACCTGAACGCAATTGCACCCGACGTGCCGGTCATCCTATGGCATCGTTCGTTTCACGAGGTCATTCTGAACGACGCTGCCATCGACAAGCTGAACCTGGATCGGCAGATGATGGCAAGCCACCCGCAGATCGACGCGGATCTGGGTGTGTTTTTTGAAACCGGCGGGCAGGTTGCGCTGAATGCTCTACGGCCGCATCTTTTTGCACCCACCTGGTTCGGACGCGGGCTGCAAGATCTGAAACAGCTGCTGCATGCGGGCGGGCACACCACCGTGGGTGACATGGCCTGGGGGATCTTTGATTTCGAACTGGAATGGCAATCCTATATCTTTGCGATTGAGCAGGCCGAGGCCCCATTTCGCGTACAGATGATCCCTCGTGGCATTCCCGACGCCGAACTGACCGGAACGCCCGAAGAGGCGTTGGCCCGGATCGAAACCTTGAGTGATCGTGGCAGTCACCGTCTGTTCTTTGACAAACACGTCAAGCTCTTCACTGATGGCGCGTTTTTCTCTCAGCTTATGCAAGTACAGGAACCCGGCTTCATCGACGGGCATCATGGCGAATGGCTGACCGCCCCCGAACAGTTCGAGGCCGCCTGCCGCGCCTATTGGAATGCAGGTTATCGCATCCATGTGCATTGCACCGGCGATCTAGGGGTCGAGCTCGCCTTGGATGTGCTCGACAAGCTGCAATTCGAACGGCCCCGGTTCGATCACCGCTTTACCATCGAACATTTCGGCGTCTCGACCGAGGAGCAGGTGCGCCGGATCAAGGCACTTGGGGCTCTGGTTTCGGCAAATGTCTATTACCTGCATGAGTTGGGAGAGGCTTACTGGCGCCACAATCTGGGCCACGAACGCGCCAGCCAGATGGCCCGTTTGGGGTCATTGGCGCGCGAAGGTGTGCCCTTTGCCCTGCATTCCGATTTCACCATGGCCCCGGCCCGCCCGCTGACCAGCGTTTGGGTGGCGGTGAACCGAATTGCGGAATCGGGTGCGGTTCTGGGCCCCAATGAACGGATCAGCGTCGATCAGGCGATGCGCGCCATCACCATCGATGCAGCTTATGTCTTGGGTCAAGAGCAGAGGATCGGATCCATTCGCGCGGGCAAGTCGGCGGATTTCACGGTGCTGGACGATGACCCCTACGAGGTCGCCCCCGAAACCATTCGCGACATCCGTGTCCACGGCACGGTGTTCGAAGGCACCCCGCATCTGGTCAAAGGATAGGCCATGATCCCCGTCTGCATCGTTTCAGGCTATTTGGGAGCGGGCAAAACAACACTGATCCGCGATTTCCTGCGCGCGCCCGGCGGGTTGCGCGCGACGGTACTGGTCAACGATTTTGGACAGATCAATATCGATGCTGAACTGATCGCTCAGACCGGCGTCGACACGATTGCGCTGACCAACGGATGCGCCTGCTGCTCGATCGGCGACGACCTGCTTGGCGCCGCTCAATCGGCGGTTCAAGATGAGCCTGACATAATGATCATCGAAGCCAGCGGCGTCGCTCAACCCGCCCGGATCGCCCACCTGTTACACGGTGTCGTGGGGACCCGGTCAGCGCGGTGTCTGACGGTGATGAACCTGGCGCGCGCGCGCCAACTGTCGCGAGACAAGTTTGTCGCCAACCTGTTTCGCCAGCAGATCGACCAGGCCCATGGCCTAAGCGTTAACCGAACAGCAGCTCACGCCCGGGGCTGGACATCGAACCACCCACAATACCCCACGTTGGGTGCCTTCATCGCAGATAATAAGGCCCGAACCCGTTCTACCGCCACCGAAATGACAAAGGGTACCAATTTTGTGCACCGCGTCTTTCATCCCCGACCCATGAAAGAGGCTGAGCTTATGCAGTGGTTGATGACACATTGCCCGAATCTGCACCGCGCAAAGGGTCTGGTGCCGCTCAAGCTGGCCAGCGGGAAAACAATCATGGCCAGGTTGGATTTTGTGCAGGGGGATTGGGCCTTGGAACGGGTGCCAAACGCCCAACCAGATCCTTTCGGCCAAATCGTAGCGATTTCACCGGTCACCTAAGAAAAGGTTCTGACGTGTGTGGTTTGCCTCATTTCGCAACAGGTTCAACAAGATGCATTGATTAGGACAGGACAAACCAAAACCCTGATCCCAAAACAAACGGCTTTATTTTCGTGCCTATTTTCTAAGCGCAACCACCCGTAAATGCCCAAAGAGATATGCAAAAACCCGATTGCTTAGGATCAGCCTAAGGTGAGGTGAGGAACACAATTATTCAGAGGAACCTGCGCGCCGTATATACCTTTTGCGAAACTTCGCGATGCTCAGGGAGGCGCATTTGTCTGACAAGGAAAATATCGCGATTGATGTGCGGGACGCGGTGAAACGCTATGGCGACTTTACCGCGCTGAAAACGATCTCGCTGTCGATCATGGACAATGAGTTCTTTACGCTTCTCGGCCCATCGGGATGTGGCAAGACCACATTGCTGCGGATGATCGCGGGATTCGAGGACGTCACCGAAGGAGCGATCTTCCTTTACGGCGACGAGATCGAGAACCTGCCGCCCAACAAGCGCCCGGTGAACACGGTGTTCCAGAACTATGCGCTGTTCCCGCATATGACCATTCTGGACAACGTGGCCTTCGGACTTGAGATGCGCGGCGCATCCAAATCCGACGCGCGCACCAAGGCGGGCGAAATGCTCGAGCTGGTTCAACTGTCGCAATTTGCTGCTCGCAAACCATCACAGCTCTCAGGTGGGCAGCAACAACGTGTGGCGCTGGCGCGTGCGCTGGCGCCACAACCCAAAGTTCTGCTGTTGGACGAACCCCTGTCGGCACTGGACCTGAAGCTGCGCAAGGCGATGCAGCTGGAACTCAAGCATCTACAACGCGAAACCGGCATCACCTTCATCTTTGTGACCCATGATCAGGAAGAAGCCCTGACAATGTCCGACCGCATTGCCGTCATGTCGGCAGGCGAGATGCAGCAACTGGGCTCTCCCACCGATATCTACGAGCGTCCACACAACATGTTCGTGGCGGATTTCATCGGTGAAACCAACCTGCTCGAGGTGTCCGTGGACGGTATCGCAGAGGGTCGCGCAACCTGCCATCTGGGCGGTGGGCACGAACTGACTTGCAACGCTGTCGATGGCATCGGAGTGGGGTCCAAGGTCCACATGTCGATCCGGCCCGAACGTCTGTACATGTCGGCCGAACCGATGGCCTCCGAAGGGTTGCATGGCCGCGTCAAGGACAACATCTTTGTCGGCACCGATATCACCACCATCGTGCAGTTGGACGAGGGCCCCGATTTTGTGGTGCGCACCTCAAACTCGGATCGCGGCAACAAGCGGATCTTTGAGCCGGGCACCGAGATGTTCGTCAACATGGAGCGGGGGGCCGCGCGCCTCCTGGTGGACTGATGGCGGCCGGTGCAGCAAGCGGCGGTAGCGCGACAACCGACACCTACAAAGAGGCGCGCACCTGGTTGCTATTGCCCGCGTGGGTGACCCTGTCCATTCTGATTTTGGCTCCGGTTCTTATGATGCTGGTCTACTCTTTCCTGACGAAAGAGTTCCGAGGCGGCGTGATCTGGGAATTCAGCCTGGCGGCCTATGATCAGTTCTTCTTTGATCGCGGTCTGTTCGGGGATGACCCCCCCAAGATCGAATGGACCTACATTGCCATCTTCTGGCGTTCGATCTGGCAGGCCGGCGCGGCAACGCTGCTGAGCCTGGTGATCGGCTTTCCAACGGCATATTTCATCGCCACACGGGCGGAAAACATGCGCCCGGTCTGGGTGTTCCTGATCACCATTCCATACTGGGTGAACCTGCTGATCCGCACTGTGTCGATGAAGTTCCTGCTGCGGGACCAAGGCCCGCTGAATGACTTCTTGATCAACATCGGCCTGATCGACAGCCCGCTGCACATCGTCAACACCAACTTTGCGGTGCAATTGGGTTTGTTCTATTCCTACCTGCCCTTCATGGTGCTGCCGATCTATGCGGCCGTCGAACGCTACAACTTCAATCTGTCCGAGGCTGCAGCCGACCTTTACGCAAGTAAATGGACCACCCTGCGCCGCATCCTGCTGCCGGCTGTCAAACCGGGTGTAATCGCGGGTTGTATCCTGGTGTTCGTCCCCTCGATGGGTTCGTTCCTGGCCCCTGACCTTTTGGGTGGCGCCAAGAACTTCATGATCGGGTCGCTGATCGAGGAACAGTTCAAGGGCAACGCCGGCAACTGGCCGTTTGGCGCGGCTGCCTCGATGATCCTGCTGACCATGGTTCTGATCATCCTGATGATCTTTGCCCGGCAACAGGCCAAAGCCGAAAAAGCAGGGGGCTGAACCATGGCGTCGACAAACTTTGACATCAAAACCTATCCCGGCTTCAAGGCCATCACCCTGCTGTGTCTGATCGTGCTTTATGCGCCGCTGGTGGTGGTCACGATCTACAGCTTTAACGCCTCGCAATCGTTGACCAACTGGGAGGGCCTCTCGCTGCGCTGGTATGCGGATGTCTTTACCGGCCCGGAAAGCGGCAAGTTCAAAGAGGCGGCCAAGAACAGCTTTATCATCGCCATCGTCGCGGCCACGGTGTCGACCTCGATCGCAACGTTGGCGGCCACGGCCATGGTCCGGGGTGGCAGATTCAAGCTGCGTACCGTGTCCTTTGGCCTGATCAGCCTGCCGCTGATGGTGCCGGAAATCGTGACGGCGGTTGCCACCCTGATCTTTTTCAACTCGATCGGGTTCGACCGGGGGATCATGACCATCCTTCTGGCCCATATCGCCTTTTGCATTCCCTTTGCCTACTTGCCGATTTCGGCCCGGATGCAGGGGATCGAAGACAGCTATGAGCAGGCCGCGCAGGACCTCTATGCCACCAAACGACAGGCGTTCACCAAGATCCTGCTGCCGCTGATGATGCCCGGTATCATCTCGGGTTTTCTTTTGGCCTTTATCGTCAGTCTGGATGACTTCATCATCACCAACTTTGTCAAAGGCGCGGGCGTCGAAACCCTGCCCACGGCGATCTTTGGCTCGGTCAAGCAGGGGATCAAACCCAATATCATGGCGATCTCGACCATGTTGCTGGGGGTGTCAGTGGTGATGGTAACGATCAGCTATTTCGTCAGCAAAAAAGACAACACAAAGTAAAACCAACAGATGGAGAGAACGATGAAATCCTTCATGAAGAACAGCGCCGCTGCAATGGCCCTGATCATCGGAGCAAATGCCGCCGCCGCCGAGGGCAACCTGGTCCTGTACCACTGGTTCGAATACATTCCGCAGGAATTGATCGAGAAGTTCACGGCCGAGACCGGCATCAACGTGACCATGGATACCTTTGATTCCAACGAGGCGATGCTGGCCTCGCTCAAAGCGGGCGGTATCGGCACCTATGACGTCTCGGTCCCTGGCGACTATATGGTGTCGATCATGGCAGGCGAAGGGATGCTGGATACCATCGCGGATGGCGAACTGAAGAACAAAGGCAATATTGCCCCCGAATGGGCCGACCCCAGCTTTGATCCCGGTCGCAAACACTCGATCCCCTATCAGTGGGGTTCGACCAGCTTTGCCGTGAACCGCGATGTCTATTCTGGCGACATCCAGACCACCGATATCCTGTTCAACCCACCGGCCGAGCTCCAGGGTCGCATCAACATGCTGGACAGCCAGGGCGAGGTGATGGCGATGGCCGCGCTGCACATGGGCATCCCGCAATGTTCGACCGACCGCGAGCAGCTCAAGGCGTTGAACGCCATGCTGATCGAAGCGAAACAGCATTGGGCCTCGTTCAATTCGGACACCGCAAAAGAGGTGCTGGTGTCGGGTGATGCAGCCGTGGGCCAGATCTATGACGGGTTCTCAGCCAAGGCGCGCGAAGAGGGGGCGAATGTCGAATACGCCTATCCGACGCAAGGGTACATCGCCTGGATGGACAACGTCGTCCTGCTAAAGGATGCGCCGAACCGTGACAGCGCGTTGAAGTTCATGGATTTCCTGCTGGAGCCTGAAAACATCGCCGCCGTCACCAACTATGCCCGCTACAACGCTGGCGTGACCGGGGTCGGGGAGTTCCTTGACCCGGAATTGGCCACTCAGCCCGAAAAGAATCCCCACGACAAGGTCGGCCCGGGCGTCTTTATCGAGGTCTGCTCGGAAGAGGTTCAGGCGGTTTATGACCAGATCTGGACCAACGTGAAGAAGTAAGCACCGCTCATGTGTGCTTTTGAAAACCGGGCGGCCAGGCTGCCCGGTATTTTCACGGGGCCGATGTGCCCACATGATCGAGCCGCAACAAAAACAAGTCGCACTAGGTAGTGATATCTGCTTGCACGACGAAAGAAGGCACCATGACCAAACCCATCCGTTTGCTGGCCGAAGGCCACCCTGAAACCGGCTTTGTTCCGTCCAACCTGGTGGCGGACAGCGATTTCACGACCCAAGACAAGTCCGAGACCATCAGCAGCTTTTTTGAAAGCCGGGACGAGAAAATCTCGGTCGGCGTTTGGGAATGCGCGCCCTGCCGGGAAGAGATCAAGGCCTATCCGGTGGACGAGATGATGACGGTGATCTCGGGCGCGTTAACTCTGACCAGTTCGGACGGAACGGCGCAGGAATTCGTCGCGGGCGACACGTTCTTTATCCCCAAGGGCACGGCGTGCGTCTGGGAGATCACCCAGACGCTGCGCAAGTTTTACATGATTGCGGAATGACCCGGTTGGGTCCTGACCCTACGCGCCCCGCAGATTGCGCAAGATCGCCAAAGCGGCGATCAGCAGGAACATGACCTCGATCACGATGGCCCCCAGGTTGGGCCGATAGATCAACGAGATCATCACCAAAGTCCCGCCCACGATATTGCAAGCGTTAAAGGTGATCTTATCGGCGGGCAGGATGTTTCGGGTGGCTAGGTAATAGGCAACTACGATGATCACCGAACCGATCAGACCGACCCCGTCAATTAGCGAAATGTCTTGCAGCATGTCCATCATCGGTCACTCACACAAATCATCCAGAATGCGATCCATCATCGCATCACAGGCATTCAACTGACTCACCTCCAGATACTCATCCGGCTTGTGTCCTTGCCCTTCCATCGAGCCGGGGCCGCAGACGACGATTGGAATACCAAGCTCGCTAAAGAACCCAGCCTCCGTGCCAAAGGCCACTTTGGTCGTCTCATTGCTTTGCGCCAGTTTTTGGGCGTAGCCGATCACAGCATCCGTCTCAGGCGTGTCCAGGCCGGGATAGGCGTTGTATTGCTCGACCTCGACCCGCGCGCCGTCAAATTGCGCGCGATGTGAGGCACCGACACGCTCTGCTGCGGCCTTGATCTGAGCCAGAATATTCGCCCCCCGGTCCGCGGCGAGGTGGCGGTATTCGAACGTCATCTCGGCCCGGTCCGGCACGATGTTCAACGCGGTGCCCCCTGACAGAACACCCACATGAAAGGTCGTATAGGGCACGGAATAGGCCTGATCGCGATTGCCGCCGGTGGCAAAGGTGTTTTGCAGCGCGCGCAGCTCGCCTATGAAATCGGTGGCCAGATGCAGCGCATTGACGAACTTGGGCGCCAAAGCTGAATGCCCGGCCTGCCCATGACAGATTGCCCGCAGCGCTGCCTTGCCCTTGTGCCCCACGGCGACCTGCATATCCGTAGGCTCGCCCACAAAGCAGGCGCGCGGTTGACCCAGCATCGGTGCCAACCGGTCCAACATGCGCTGAATGCCGACACAGCCCACCTCTTCATCATACGACAGCGCGATCTTGAGCGGCTCGCGCAGCGGGGCCTGCGCCGCCCGATCCGCCAGCGACAGGATCGAGGCGACATATCCTTTCATGTCTGTTGTGCCCCGCCCATACAGCCGGTCATCCTCGCGGGTCAGGCGGAACGGATCCTTGGTCCAGACCTGCCCGTCGACCGGCACGACATCGGTGTGCGCAGACAAAAGTACCCCATCCCCGGATGGCCCTTTCTCGGCATAAAGACCGGTTTTCTCACCGTCCGGATCGTCGATACGATGTACCGCAAAACCCCGTTCGGTCAGGAAATCTTCGGCATAGCTGGCAAGCTCCAGGTTCGAGTTCCGGCTAACCGTGTCAAATCCGATCAGACGGTCCAGAATATCCAAGGTTGATGTCATGAGGTCAGAAACTTCTTTTGTATCCAGATGTTATTCGGCATCCATCGCATAGAGCCCCGGCAAGGCCCCCGATTGAACCGCTTGGGTGCAGTGTTCAACAAATGCCTTCAGCGTGTTGGTTTCATTCTCGGCGCGGGCTTGCAACAGCCCCAGGCGCATCGGTCGAACGTCGCCAGCCAAAGGCACAAAGATCAGCTTTTTCCCGTCGGGCGACAAAGTGTTCAGCGGTCGGATGTTGGCGATTGAGAAGCCAAATCCATTGGCCACCATCGACCGCATAACCGACATGTCAGCGGTACGTTCTTCGATGATCGGCTTGATGTTCTCGTCGCGAAAGAAAGACAGAAAATACTCGCCGCTAAACGGCAAATCCAACAACACCATCGGGGAATCGCGCAGTTCAGCAATCGTCAGTTCGGATCGTTCTGCCAGCGGATGCCCCTCACCCAGAACCACATAGGGCGGCAGTACATGAAGGGGCTGGAATTCCAGATCGGCGGGAATGTCCAGATCATAAGTCAGCGCGATGTCCAACTCGGCCCGCCGCAGTTGGCTGAAGATCTCGGCCTGGTTCAGCTCGCGCTGTTCAAAGCGGACATTGGGGTAGGTGTCGATGAACTCGCGCCGCAGGCCCGGCAGCACGATCTGGGCAAAGGTCACCAGACAGCCCACCGACAGAACACCCTGCACCTTGCCGGTGATTTCCCCGGCCAAAGTCGTCAGCAGTTCGGCCTCACGTAGGACGAACTCGGTTCGTTCCAGAAACTTGTGGCCTGCGTTGGTCAGCGCCAGACCCCGCGCGTGTTCGCGGACAAACAGGTTGATGCCAAATTCGACCTCAAGCTGCGTAATCGCCGCCGAGATCGACGGCGACGACACGTTCAGTTTGTTGCTTGCCGCCGCGATGCTGCCGGCCCGTCCGACCGCCACGAAATACTCCAACTGGCGCAAAGTATATCTGAAAGGCACTGGCGCATCTCCGCTTGCTCCGGATCAAGCCTTGTACTTGATCCAAGTGGTTTTCAGAGCAGTGTACTTTTCAAGCGAGTGCAATGACAAATCCCGACCAAAGCCGGATTGTTTCATGCCACCAAACGGGGTCTGTGCCGACAGGGCGTCGACCGTGTTGACCGACACCGTGCCCACCATCAGCTTGTCCGACACCCGGCACGCGCGGCTCAGGTTGTCGGTCCAGACCGAGGCCGCAAGCCCGTAGATCGAGTCGTTGGCCATGGCCACCGCCTCATTCTCGGTGTCGAACGGGATGACCGACAGGACAGGACCAAAGATTTCGTCGCGGGCAAGTGGGTTGTCGTGGGCCACATCGTCAAAGATCGTGGGCTGCACAAAGCACCCTTTGCCGTCCACGATGACGCGCTCGCCGCCGGTCACCAGATTGGCGCTTTTCTTGCCCTCTTCAACAAAGCGCATGATGCCTTGGGTCTGTTTCTCGTCAACGATGGCGCCCATTTTCGAGGCCGGATCGAGCGGATCGCCCGGCTGCATCGCCTCGGCCCGCGCGATCAGCTTTTCAACGAACTCGTCCTTGATCGAGCGTTCGACGTATAGCCGCGAGTTGGCCGAGCAGACCTCGCCCTGATTGAAGAAGATGCCAAAGGCGGCCATGTCGGCGGCGGTGTCCAGATCCTCGCAATCGGCAAAGACCAGGTTGGGGCTTTTGCCGCCGGTTTCGGGCCAAACCTGTTTCAGGTTGGACTGCCCGGAATACTGCATGAACATTTTGCCAATCGCGGTCGAGCCGGTGAAGGCCAGACAGTCGACATCCATATGCAGACCAAGCGCCTTGCCTGCCGTGACGCCGAAACCCGGCACCACGTTGAACACCCCATCAGGCACGCCCGCCTCGGCCGCAAGCTCGGCCAGTCGCAGGGCCGACAAGGGCGATTGCTCGGCCGGTTTCAAAACGACCGAGTTGCCAGCGGCCAAGGCCGCAGCGCCTTTCCATGTCGCCATGTCCAGGGGAAAGTTCCAGGGCGTTACTGCGCCCACAACGCCAAGCGGCACGCGAGAGACCAGCGCGAGATCGCCAGGACCTGTCGGGGCAACCTCGTCATAGACCTTGTCGATGGCCTCGGCATACCATTGAAAGAAATGGGCCGAACCGGGCGCATCCACAGTGGCCGCAACCGTCACCAGCTTGCCCATATCCAGACTGTCGAGCAGCGCCATCTCTTCCAGATTGGCGCGGATCAGATCAGCCAGTTTCAACAACACCGCCTTGCGGTCGCCCGGTGCCATACGTGACCAACGACCGTCTTCGAACGCTGCACGCCCGGCAGCAACGGCCCGGTTGATATCGGCCTCATCGCCCTCGGCCACTTGCGCCAGAACCGCGCCGGTGGCAGGGTTGATACAGTCAAAGGTTTTGCCTGATGCCGCATCGACCAACTTGCCGTCGATAAAGGCCTGACCCCTGATGTTCAGGCCTGCGGCGCGGGCTTTCCAATCTTCATGTGTGTAGTCCAGCATCACATGTTCCTTGTGTTATTCGTCACCGGGGACGCCGTAAGAGGGTGCCTCTCGCGGGTCCAATGCGCGTTGGACGTAGGCGTCGAGTTGGGGTTTGTAGATGTCCCAGGCCGTCGCGATGGCCTCAACCGGGCAGTCCTCAGTCCAATCGCAGC
>NZ_FWFO01000007.1 GCF_900172225.1 Falsiruegeria litorea R37 | reverse complement strand
GCTGCGATTGGACTGAGGACTGCCCGGTTGAGGCCATCGCGACGGCCTGGGACATCTACAAACCCCAACTCGACGCCTACGTCCAACGCGCATTGGACCCGCGAGAGGCACCCTCTTACGGCGTCCCGGGAGATGAGTGAATAGATGGCATGCGGACTGGACGGCGCAAGGCACTTGCGCCACCATATGCGGGCCGACTGAAAGCCCAAATATGCCTCTCCGATTCACCTTGCGCCAGCTGGAGTATTTTGTTGCCGCCGCTGATTGCGGCAGCATTGCTGCGGCCAGCCAGAAACTGAATGTCTCCTCCCCGTCGATCTCGACCGCAATCTCGCAGTTGGAGCGCGAGTTAGGCATGCCGCTTTTTGTGCGCCAACGGGCGCAGGGCCTGAAGATGACCGAAGCCGGGCGAACTTTGGCTGCTCAAGCCCTGCGCGTGCTGGACGAGGCGACCGAAATGACGCGCCTTGCAGGGGCGGTGTCCAGCACGGTGCAGGGACCGCTCAGACTGGGATGCCTGGTGTCTTTTGCCCAAATCGTGGTTTCCGGCCTGCGTCGCAGTTTCGAAGATGAATATCCGGCGGTTCGTACCTCGCAGGTCGAGATGACCCAGGCCGAGATTTTTGCAGCTCTGCGCCGTGCCGAGATTGATATGGCGTTGACCTATGACCTCAACCTGCCGCCGGACCTGGAGTTTCATGGGGTCAAGAACCTGCCGCCTTATGTCTTTCTGGCGCCGGAACACCCGTTGGCTGATCGTGAAAGTCTGACGGTTCATGATCTGGCGACCTATCCAATGGTGCTGCTCGATCTGCCGATCAGTTCCGAGTACTTTCAGTCGTTTTTCACCCGAGAGGGGCTGCGCCCCGTCATCAGCGAACGGACGCGGGACATGGCCGTGATGCGCAGTCTGGTGGCAAATGGATATGGGTATTCCATCGCCAATTTTCGCCCGCTCAACGATGTTTCGCCCGATGGCAAGCCATTGAAATTCGTGCCCTTGGTCGGCGAATTGCGCTATTTGGCGATGGGAGTTCTGACAGTTCCGGGGGCCACCAGCAGCAGCACCAACGCAGCCTTTGTCGAGCATTGCCGGGCAAAGCTGAATGAATGATCAGTTCGCCTCGGCTGGTTGTTGTTTCTTTTCGGGCCAGAATTCGTCAACCACCACATAGGCCAGGATCACGAAACACGCGGCGCTCGCGACTTGAAGAACGCGGGTGATGCTTTTGACGTCGGCCTCGTCCGAAAAGGGGGCGATTGTTCCGCCGTAAACGACGAGTGCCGTGGTAATCGCTGATCCGGCGGCAGCCGCCAGCGGGGTGCCCGATTTGCCCAACGCACCAAGCGCGAAGCAGAAGAAAAAGCACAAAAGGATCGGGGTCGCGAGGACCGGGGCGATCACGTTGATTTCGTAGCAGATGATCGACACGGCCGCACCCAAGAGGTTCGCGGTCAACATCGCCTTGGCCACGGTTTTGCCCGCCGCAGGCATGGCGGCCAGTTGCTGGCTGAGCAGGGCGACAAAGAACAGAACCAACAGGGCGGAAGAGCCAATCAAAAAGAACCACATGGCGAAAGGAACCGTGACCAGTGTCATGCGCATGATGCGCCGGTTTCGATCAAAATCCTGGGCGGCTTGCGCCTTTTTTTGCGCCTCCTGTGAGGGAGGTTGCGCCGGAATCAAGGTGAACATCAGCGTCGATACGCAGCCTGCAAAGAACAGGTTGGCCGGGATCCAGAAGACCAGGACCAGCGCCAGGTCCTGGGATTGCAGCGCAAGGTTGGGGATCATCAGTGCTCCCATAAGGGCGATGACGCCGGGCAGAACGCCTGCACCGGACACGGACCAGACGAACGACAGGATAATCCCGATGGCCACCAGAATCAGAAACACGACTGCATAGGGCGCAAAAACCGACGACAAGATGAATGAGATCATCATCAGACCAACCGAAAAGACAAACAGCTTGCCAAACGCTGCGACTGGCAGGCCCACGGGGGCTTGTAGAAACAGCGCTGCAAACACCGCTCCGATCGAGGCGAGGGGCCAGCCAAAGAGCAGCCCCAAGCCAAAAACGGCTGTCACCCCGATCGCAAGGCGAAGGACAGAATTGTGCGCCTCAGTACGCATAGGTCATGATTGAAACCAGGCGGATATAGGCGCGTCCGACCATGTTCAGCAGGCCGCCATCGCCGAGGTACATTATTACATCGGCCTGTCCATTTAGCTGGAACCGTAGGTCATCCTCGGCGTTTCCGGCCTCATACCCAGGGAGAATGATGCGAACGGGGAACCGTTCGGGTTCACGCAAAAACCCCTTGGTGCTTGGGGGGCTGGCCAGCTCACCGGGTTGATCGCCGCCGCTGATCGAGACGGCAGAGCTGAAGCTTTCGATCACACCGGGCACGACCCGTCCCGGGTGCATGTCCAGAACGACCTCAACGGGTGATCCCACCTGGGCGTTGCCCAGGTTGTTTTCGGTGAAATAGGCCTCGATCCATAGATCAGTGGCATCAAGGAATGTCAGCAGGTCCTGGCCGGACCTAGCATAGGTGCCGGGCGCAATCAGAAGGTTGGACACCACGCCTGTCGCAGGTGCCTTCAACTCGGTCCATTCCAGATCCAGTTCCGCATTCGAAAGGTCTGCTAAAGCGCGTTGGATCTTGGGGTTGTCCGTGCCTTCCTGACCCAACCGCTGTTTGGCTTTTTCCAGATCGGCTTGGGCATTTTCGAAATTGGCCACGGATTCGGCCAGTTGCCCGCGCGCGTTGTCAGCTTGCGAAATCGGCACCAGCCCTTTTTTCTCAAGCGCAAAAACCCGTTCGCTTTGGATGCGCATGGTGTCCAGATCGCTTTGAGCGCGGGCAAGTTTGGCCTGCGCGGCGCTGACCTCGGCTGAAGAGGCGCCCACATCCTGGGTTGCGGCTTCCAGATCAGCCTCGGCTTTGGCCTTGGCGATTTCATAGGGTCTGCGGTCAATGCGCACCAGAACGTCGCCGGCTTCGACGATTTGACCATTTTCAACCAGAACCTCGGTTACAGTGCCTGTCACCTGAGGCACGATCTGCGTGGCAACGGCTTTGACCCGGGCGTTGCCGGTGAACGGCGTGTTTCGATCGGCAGTCAGATACCAGATCATAAAGATCACGATGACTGCGAGCGTGCTCCAGATGGTTTTCCTCATTCAGCAGATCCTTCTGCTGTGTCCGGGGCTTCAGGTATTTCGATCCAAACCTTGAACAGCTCATAAAATACGGCAAACAGAACGGGCCCCATGAAGACGCCGACGAGACCATAGGCCATCATTCCACCCAGAACGCCAATCAGAATGACCAGCATCGGGGTTTCCAGACCCTTTGAGATGAAAATGGGCCGCAGGAAGCTGTCCATGATCATCGCGGGAATGGCCAGTACGGTGAAAATCAGGGCCGATCCACCGGACATCGAGCTCCACGCGTAGATGATCAGCGGCAACAATACGAGGCCGGGCCCGATTTGGATGATCGACAGGATCAGACAGATAAAGGCCAGCGTTGCGGCGGAAGAGATCCCGAATACTGTCAAGAGAACCCAAATGACAAAGGCCTGAATGGCCGCAACCCCGATCACCCCTTTGGTCACATTGCGAATGGTCGCACCGGCCAGGGTCACGAACTCTCCGCCGCGGGGGGCAAAAATGCGATTGGCAAAGCGCTGCAAACCTTGCACCACCTGCGGGCCGGGGCCAAACAGGGCACCCATTATGATCACGGACAGGGCCAGCGCCAAAAGCCCGATGCCGATACCCAGAACCTTGCTGAAGAGGGTTTTGGTAACTTCCAGGATTTGGGGCCCGTATTTCGCCATCGCCGCATCAAGGTTACGTTCGAACAATGACCAGACGTCTGCCAGTTTGCTTCCAACCACAGGCAGATCCTTTAGCCCCTCAGGTGCGGGGGGGATCTTGAGTTGACCGCTTGCGGCTTGTTCTGAGAACTCGGAACCAAGCTCGGCCGCGCCGGACACGGCGGTTGCCACAGGCCCCAGCGTCAGCCCCAAGCCGACCAGAACCAGAAGAGTCGACGCCAACCCCTTGCGGCCTCCCAGTTTGGACTGCAACCAGTCAAAGGCCGGATAGAGCGCCACGCACAGAATGGCGGCCCAGATGACAACGCTGGCCAATGGCGCGACCATGACCAGCGCGCTGTAGAGGAATAACCCGAGAAACAGCAACCGTATTGCGAGATCGATGATCTTTGCGTCCTGCGTCTTTTCCATTCCATCCCTCCAAGATGTTTGTTTTGTAAACGATACACTCAAAAATCATCATATGAACATTTGAATCTATATTGGCCTGAGCCTTTGTCACGATTCCCCGTTGCCATCCTTGTCATCGGATTGCGAAAGGATTGTGTTTGCGATTGTCGTGGCAGCGGCCACAAAAATGCCCAGACCAATCAGGATGTAGAACATCGTGAAGATCTTGCCTGCCGCCGTTTCCGGCGAGAAATCCCCATAACCTACAGTTGAGATGGTCACGACCGAGAAATAGATGGAATCAAGCCAGCTCCAGCCCTCGACATATCGATAAAACACAGAGGCCCACAGGATCATCCCGACTGTGATTACAAGGATGCCTTTGACCCGCCCGTCTTTGAGCGCCACGTTAATCCCACGAAAAATACTTTTTAACGTTCCCATGAATGTTTCGTCCCCGTTCGACACATTTGTTTTGTCCTCGGTGGTGCGTGTCATCACGCGATAGCCGAGGTAAGGCCTTGCATTGGGAAGAGTTTCTCCAGTTAAGCGTGGGTCCGTTGACTTGTCAAACTCTGGGTTGTGTTTCGCATGTTGGCTGTTGGCCATATGCCATTGGGCAGGTCGAGATTCTGTTCGCGGCATGTGTTGTGAAGCTGTAGCCTGCTCGATAAAAAGGTTCACGTAACAATCAAAGGTCGTAGATCCGCATGAGTGCCAAAGATGTCAGTGACACTATCACCCCGGTCATCCTGTGTGGGGGCTCGGGGACACGGCTTTGGCCCCTGTCGCGCAAAAGCTATCCAAAACAGTTTGCGAACCTGATCGGGGACCGCTCGCTGTTTCAGGGCACCGCGGATCGGATGAGTGGTGAGAGCTACACTGCGCCCATCGTCCTGACCAATTCTGACTTTCGGTTCATTGTGACCGAACAATTGATGGAGATCGGGATCGATCCTGGCGCCATTCTGCTGGAACCCGAAGGGCGTAATACGGCGCCTGCGATCCTGGCGGCGGCACTATGGATGCAAAAGCAGGGTCAGGACGGATTGATGCTGGTGGCCCCATCGGATCACGCCATCCCCGACGCTGATGAATTCCGCGCCATGGTGGCCCGCGGGGCCGAAGCCGCGCGCGAGGGGCAGCTGATCACCTTTGGTGTGGTGCCGGATCGTGCGGAAACGGGTTATGGATATCTAGAGCTTTCACGGGTCCCGGAGGATGGCGACGACGGGTTTATTCCGCTAAGCAAATTCGTGGAGAAGCCTGATGCGGACAATGCCGCGCGCATGATGGCCTCTGGTCAACATCTGTGGAATGCGGGCCTGTTCCTTTTTGCGCCCGAAACCATCATCGCGGCCTTTGAGCAGCATGTGCCGGACATGGTGGGCCATGTTAGGCAGTCGCTGGATGAGGGGAAAACTGATCTGGGCTTTTTCAGGTTGGCCGGGACGCCTTGGCAGAATCTGGATGACATTTCCATCGACTATGCAGTGATGGAAAAAGCCGAAAACATCGGAGCGGTTCCGTTCAATCACGGTTGGTCCGACCTGGGCGGCTGGGATGCCGTTTGGCGTGAGATGGAACAGACCGAGGGTGGCGTTGCTCTATCAGGCGAGGCCACGGCGATTGATTGTGAAAATACAATGCTCAGGTCTGAAGACAGCAGCATCGAGGTCGTTGGCATCGGCCTGAAAGACATCGTGACCATCGCCATGGCCGATGCGGTTCTGGTGGCGGATGCCAACCGCGCGCAAGACGTGAAAAAGGCGGTGACCGCACTCAAGAAAAAAGAGGCCAAACAGGCCGAGCTGTTCCGCAAGGATCACCGCCCCTGGGGCTGGTTCGAAAGCCTGGTGATTGGCGAGCGGTTTCAGGTCAAGCGGATCATGGTGCATCCGGGTGCCGCGCTGAGCTTGCAGAGCCATCATCACCGGTCGGAACATTGGATCGTGGTCGAAGGAACCGCCAAGGTCACTGTCGACGACACCGTGACCTTGGTGACCGAAAACCAGTCAATTTACGTGCCGCTTGGCTCGGTCCACCGGATGGAAAATCCCGGCAAGGTGCCCATGGTGCTGATCGAGATCCAAACCGGGTCTTACCTGGGTGAGGATGACATCATCCGGTACGAGGACGTTTACGCTCGCGACTAGTTAGCAAGTTAAGCTTGACGGTTGCAAAATTGGTGACGACCTTGCCCTATCCGCGCGTGCCCTATGGCGCGCGCTTGGCATCGTGGAGATTTCGTCATGAGCCGTAAGGCCAAGAACATCCTGTTCGTCATGTTCGACCAGCTGCGGTTTGATTACCTCAGCTGTGCTGGACACCCGACCTTGGAAACCCCGCATCTGGACGCATTGGCGGCCAAGGGCGTTCGGTTTTCGCATTGCTACGTGCAATCGCCTATTTGCGGTGCGTCGCGGATGAGCTTTTATACCGGGCGGTATGTGCACAGCCACGGCTCAGCGTGGAACAATTTTCCACTCAAGGTGGGCGAGGTCACCTTGGGTGATCATCTACGCGCGCGCGGCATGGACAGCTGGCTGATCGGCAAGACACATATGAGTGTGGATCAAGAGGGTCTGGATCGCCTTGGTATCTCGCGCGATGGGATTATCGGTGCGCGGGTGGCTGAATGTGGTTTCGACGTGTTCCTGCGCGACGACGGGCTGTGGGGCGAAGGGCCTGCAGGGTTCTATGACAAGAAGCGCTCGCCCTACAACGAGTACCTCAAGGGGCAGGGGTACGAGGCCGAAAACCCCTGGCAGCACAATGCCAATGCAGGTGTTGACGAGGATGGCAATGTCGCTTCGGGCTGGTTCATGCGGCATGCCGACAAGGCGGCCAACATCCGCGAGGAAGACAGTGAAACGCCTTGGCTGACCTCTCAGGCCATGGAGTTCATCAAAGCGCAGGATGCGTCTGGATCAGGCCCCTGGATGTGCCACCTGTCGTACATCAAACCGCATTGGCCCTATATCGTGCCGGCGCCCTACCACGACATGTACGGCGCCAATCACGTGTTGCCGGTCGTACGGTCCGAGAGCGAATTGGAAGACACGCACCCGGTTTACGAGCAGTTCATGCAAAACGAGATTGGGCAGACGTTCAGCATGCCGGGCGTACGCGAAAAGGTGATCCCCGCCTACATGGGGCTGATCAAGCAAGCCGACGATCAGATGGGCCGCCTGTTCCGATGGCTGGAAGAGACTGGGCATATGGATGACACGATGATCGTCGTGACCTCGGACCATGGCGACTATCTTGGTGATCACTGGTTGGGGGAAAAGGACCTGTTCCACGATCCTTCCGTTCGGGTGCCGCTGATCGTTTATGATCCCTCCGAACAGGCTGACGCGACCCGTGGCACGGTTTGCGATGCGCTTGTTGAAAGCATCGACTTGGCGGCGACCTTTGTTGATCTGGCAGGCGGGGACGTGCCTGATCATGTGCTCGAAGGGTATTCTCTGCTGCCATTCCTGCACGGTCAGACCCCGGACACATGGCGCGAATTTGCGGTCAGCGAATACGACTACTCGGCCACGCCCGAAGCAGCAGCACTGGATCTTGATCCCAAACAAGCGCGGTTGTTTATGCTCGCGGACAATGAGTGGAAATTCGTCTTTGCCGACGGTGGGTTCCGACCGCTTCTGTTCGATCTGAAAAACGATCCGGACGAGTTGAACGATTTGGGGGCTGACCCGGACTACGCTGAAGTCGTTGAGATGTTCCTGGGGCGACTGTCCGAATGGGCTCGCCGCCCGTCGCAGCGGACAACCGTAAGTTCTGAGTTTTTGGAAGGCAAGCGTACGGGATCGTCATCCTCGGTAGGAATCTTCATTGGGGTTTATGACGAGCGAGACCTACCGCCCGAGGTCATCGAGAAGACGATCACCTACAAGTAGGCTGCACCCGCACGCGAGATGAACGAAAGCCCGCCGTCTTACGGCGGGTTTTTTCGTGCTTTTGATTCGCCGAATGTGGGGAAAATCCACACGAGAGCCCACGGATTTCACTGCCAAACCGGCGTCATAAAAATTTCATATGGATTTTTGTGGCTTTTCGAGTGCTTTTGTGTGTTTCATTGCGGCCATGGAAAGTGATGCCGACAAAATCCCACATCGGGGGCACGAACTGCTGAATGTTCTGGCCCGTCTTGGCGGGTCTGCGCGCAACGCTCAGATCGCCCAGGTGATGGGCGTGTCCGAGGAAACCGTGCGCCGTTTGGTCAAGGGATTGGCCCAGGCCGGGCGGGTCGAGAGGGTCCACGGTGGCACCTATCTGCGCGGCTCTCCGGACACGCCGATGTACTCTGGCGCGTTGGAACAGAACTCCTCTGAAAAGACCGAAATCGCACGTGCGACGCTCGATCTGGTTGAGGATGGGATGACTGTTTTCATCAATGTCGGGTCGACCACGACCTATGTCGCCGAACAACTGCGCGAGCGTAAGTCTCTGATTGTTGTGACAAATTCGATTGCTGCGGTTGCGGCGCTCGCAGATCACAACAACAACCGCGTGTTCATGGCCGGGGGTGAAATCCTGCCATCCGAGCGTGGAACGTTCGGTAGCGCGACCGAAGAATTCGCGCGCCAGTTCAACTATGATTTGGTGATCTTCGGCTCGGATGCGATCTCGGCCAAACACGGGTTTCTGGCGTCCAATCCGGACGAGGCGTCGCTGACCCGCGTGCTGACCAACCAGAGCGAAAAGGCAGTGGTCACCGCAGACAGCCGCAAGTTCAACACACGGGCGCCGATGGTGGCCTGTGATCCCAAAAACGTCACGCATTTGGTGACCGATCAATCCCCTGATGTCGGGCTGCGCGAGGCGCTTGACGGGTGGGGGATCGAGGTCCGGATCGCTCAAAGCCTGTCAAAAAAATGAAACATAACGCCAATAACCGGGGCAAGTCGCGGGTCAACCGCTCCCCCTCAAATCTCAACAGGAGGTAACATGAAAAAGCTTCTTCTATCCGGCGTCGCCGCCTTTGCCCTGCCGGGCATGGCCGCGGCTGCAAGCTGTCCGACCGTCACCGTGGCGGACATGCAGGGGGTCGCCGCAGGCGCATTCCCGCAGCAATTCGAACTGGCCGAATTCCAAGGCGCGGCATCCTGCGAGCTGGCCTTCGCGGCCAACCCGGCGATTGGTGATCTGAACGCCCGCATCCGTGGCAATGGCGAACTGCCTGCGCTGGCCGATCGTCTGCCGACCGAGCCGTTGGTTGTCGCACCCTATGACGCGGTTGGCACCTACGGTGGTCAGTTGGACGCGCTGTCGAACGCCACGGAATCCGGCACCTCGGACTTCCTGTCGGTGCGCCACGTCAACCTGTTCCGCTACTCGGACGACTTGCAGACCGTGGTGCCCAACGTTGCCAAGTCGTGGGCCTGGAACGATGATTTCACCCAGCTGACCGTGACCTTGCGTGCGGGCCACAAGTGGTCGGACGGTGCGCCGTTCACCGCCGCGGACGTCGCGTTCTGGTACAACAACCTGATGATGGACACCAACGTCATTGCCGAAGCCAAGGATTATGCCCTGGCCGGCGGCAAGCCGATGAAGGTTGAGGCCGTCGATGACGTCACCGTCACATTCACCCTGGAAGCGCCCAAGCCGGGCCTGATCGAGACGTTCTCGTTCACATATGTGCAGCCGTTCCAGCCGAAGCACTTCTTTGAGCAGTTCCACCCGGCCCTGAATGATCAGGCGGATGCGAATGCCAAGGCGCTTGGTTACGAAGGTGGCTATGACTTGATCAAAGCCTACTATGGCAACTCGGACTGGATGGACACGCCGTCGCCGATGCTGACGGCAGGTGACAAGCTGGCCGGGCTGCCGCGCGACACCATGCCAACGCTGGAAAGCCACATCCTGGTGAAAGAGACGACCGAGGGCCGTCACTATGTCGCCAACCCCTACTTTTTCCAGGTCGACACCGCAGGCAACCAGCTGCCGTACATCTCGGAAATGGACGAGATCTATGTGGGTGACGAAGAGGTTCGCACGCTTAAGCTGCTGAACGGCGAGGTCGATTACAAATCGCAGGCAGTGAACCTGACCTCGGCCCCAGTCCTGCTGGAAGGCCAAGAAAAGGGCAACTATACCGTGGACGTCAAGCCGGGCATCGCCAGCCCGACCATCGCGTTCAACGTGACCGCCGAGGATGAGGCCCGCCGCGCCGTGTTTGGCGACGTGCGTTTCCGCACCGCCATGTCGGTTGCCATCAACCGCGACGAACTGAACGAAGTGACCGCATTTGGTCTGGGCACGCCGACGCAGTATATCGGCTTCTCGCCGCGTCCTGATTTCATCGATGCCAAGTGGTCGGATCACGAGGCTGGTTTCGACCCCGAGCGCGCCAAGATGCTGCTGGACGAAATGGGTCTGGTCGATCAGGACGGCGACGGCGCACGGGATCTGCCCGATGGCTCGCCCTTTGTTCTGGATTGGCAGTTCTCGACTCAGGCAAGCTCGGCCCAATTGGTGGAACTGGTTGCTCAAAACTGGACCGATGTTGGCGTGAAAACCACCATCAAAGAGGTCACCTCGGACGAGTTCCGCTCGGCGCAATCGTCGAACCAGCTGGACATCACCATGTGGGGCAAAGGCCAGCCAGCCGGTTCCATCCTGGGCGATGGCGAGATCTGGGTGCCGCCGTTTGATGGCTACTTTGACGTGCGCACCGGCATGCTGTGGGCTGAATACATCAGCTCGAACGGCGAAAACGGTGTTGAGCCGCCGGCATGGGTTGCTGATCTGAAAGCTGAACTGGACACCTATCAGTCCTCGGCTCCGGGCACCGATGCGTCGATTGCAGCAGCTCAGAAGATGGTCGAAATCATGGCTGGCGAAGTGCTGTTCATCGGCACCGTGAACGCGCCTGCCCCGATCTACCGCTCGAACAACCTCCAGAACTTCACCGAATTCAAGACGCAGTCCTATGAATTCTACCGGACCTATCCGTACCGTCCGGCGCAGTGGTTCCTGACCGAGTGATCGGGTTCTGACAACACGACACGAAAGCGGGCGTTCGCGCCCGTTTTCCAATACCCAAAGGGAAGACGATGTTCCAATTCGCCCGATTTGCGGCAACTCGCGCGGTGATGGCACTGATCACGCTGATGATCGTGTCACTCGTGGTGTTTTCGCTGATGGAGCTGGTGCCCGGCGACTGCGCCGAGCGGTACCTGGCCTACAAAAACACCCAAGGGTCGGCGATCACGCTGGCCGATATCGAGGCCGAGCGCGCCCGGCTGGGATTGGACCGCCCCTTCCTGACCCGGTGGGCCAGCTGGCTAAGCGGTGCCTTTCGCGGTGAGTTTGGCGACAGCTGCATTCTGCGGGTGAACATCGCGCAGCTGTTGGGCGACAAGTTCTGGATTTCCCTCTGGATCTGCCTGGGCTCGCTGCTCTTAGCTTATATGATTGCCATTCCTGTTGGCATCATCTCGGCCGCGTCGCGCAATGCGCTGCTGAACAACTCGCTGCGGATCGTCAGCTATCTGGGTCTGGCGATGCCCAACTTTCTTCTGGCGCTGATGATCATGCTGGTCTCGACCGTCTATTTTGGCGAGACGCTGACGGGGCTATTTTCGCCCGAATACAAGGACGCGCCGTGGTCGTGGGACAAGTTCGTTGACTTGCTCAGCCACGCCTGGTTGCCGATTTTCATTCTCGGGTGGTCTGCCACTGCCTTTGCCCTGCAAACCGTGCGCGCGCTGATGTCGGACGAGATTGGCAAACTTTACGTGACCGCAGCAGAGGCGCGCGGCATCCACGGGGTGCGGTTGCTGTGGCGCTATCCGGCGCGCCATTCCTTGGGGCCGATCGTGAATTCGCTGGGGTTTGACCTGAACCGCATCTTTAACGAGCTGCCCATCGTGGCACTGATCCTGACGCTGACCGAAGCCGGTTCGCTGCTGCTTGAAGCATTGGCGCGCTCGAACGATCAACAGCTTGCGGGCGCGATCATCTTTTTGCTCACGGCATCCATCGTGACGCTGAACTTTCTCACGGACATGCTGCTTGCGGTCATCGACCCGCGCGTCCGCAAAAGCATCCTGAGGTAAGCCGATGACCACGACAACGAAAACAACGGCGCCAAACCAAAAGGCGAAAGAGGCCTATTTCACCGCCTCACAAGGGCAGCTGATCTGGGCCCGGTTCAAGAAACAGAAGGCCGCGATGGTGGCGGCAGTTGTGCTGCTGGTGTTGATCCTGTCGGGGATGTTTGCCCCTTTCCTGTCGCCGTATGATCCGACTGTTGCGGGCCGGGATAAGGATTACCTGAACGGCGCGCCGCAGATCCCCAAGTTCTGTGATGAAAACGGCTGCTCGATGCGCCCGTTCCTGTACACGGTGACACGCGAGCGGTCTTTGGCGACCAATTTCCGCTGGGTGGAAAAGATCAACAAAGATGAGCGCCGCTATATGCAGTTCTTTGTGAAGGGCGACGACTACAAGCTTTTTGGCTTTATTCCTGGCAACATTCACCTGTTTGGTATGGAGGAGGGCTATGTCCACTTGTTCGGCACAGACAGCGCAGGCAAGGACATTTTCAGCCGCACATTTCATGCGGTCTGGACCTCGTTGCAGGTGGGAACAATGGGCGTCGTCATCTCATTTGTGCTGGCGCTCGTGATCGGGGGCATCTCTGGCTACTATGGCGGCTGGCTCGACAGTGTGATCCAGATGGTGACAGATGCGATCCGAACGGTGCCTGCGATCCCGCTGTTCATGGCGATTGCCGCCTTTATCCCGCCAGAATGGTCGGCAGAGACGCGGTTCTTCTTTATATCGATGATCCTCGGTTTGATTGGCTGGCCGACGCTGGCCCGCCGTGTCCGGACCCATCTGCTGACGGAGCGGAACCAAGAATACGTGCTGGCAGCGCGATTGTGCGGGGCATCCCCCAGCCACATCATCCGCCGCCATCTGCTGCCCAGTTTCACCAGCTATATCATCGTCGATCTGGTGATTTCCTTCCCCTACATGGTGCTGAGCGAGACGGCCTTGTCGTTCATTGGTCTGGGACTGAAAGACCCCGTGAATTCCCTTGGTGTGATGCTGCAGAATGTGACCAAGGCGGACGTGCTGTTGAACTATCAGTGGTATTTCATCCCGGTCATCTTCTTTATCGCGCTGGTCATGGCGTTTGTATTCGTGGGTGACGGCCTGCGTGACGCTGCCGACCCCTATTCGGAGACCCGGAAATGAGCCTGATCGACGTTGAAAACCTGACGGTTCAGTTCAAAACCGACGAGGGGCTGGTGACGGCCGTCGACGATGTTTCATTCTCGCTGAAACCGGGTGAAGTGATGGGGCTGGTGGGCGAAAGCGGCTCGGGCAAGTCGGTGACGGCCAAGTCGCTGATGAAGCTGAACGCGCGCAACACTGTTTACGGACCCGACAGCCGGATCACCCTGCATTTGGATGACGGGCCTGTTGATGTGATGGGCCTGAAGCGGCCACGCGACATGCAGGTCGTGCGTGGCGGGGCGGTCAGCATGATCTTTCAGGAACCCATGGCAAGCTTTGCGCCGGCCATGACCATCGGCAGCCAGATGGTCGAGCAACTGCTCATTCACACCAACATGAACAAGAAGCAGGCCAAAGAGCTGTCGATCGAGATGCTGGATCGGGTTGGTATCCTGGACCCGTCGATACGGTTCGGCCAATACGCGTTTGAATTGTCGGGTGGGATGCGTCAGCGGGCGATGATCGCCATGGCGCTGTCGACCAAGCCCAAGTTGTTGATCGCGGATGAACCTACAACTGCATTGGATGTGACCATTCAGGCGCAAGTGCTGGATCTGATGCGCGATCTGGTGGCTGAATTTGGCATGGGCATCATTTTCATCACCCATGACCTGAGCGTCGTGGCCCAGACCGCCGACAAGGTGGCGGTGATGTATCTGGGTCGTATTCTGGAAAGCGGCCCGGTGCGCGATGTGATCCGAACGCCTGCACACGCCTATACCCGTGGGCTTTTGAACGCCTTGCCCCGGCTTGATGATCTGGACGCGCCATTGACACCCATTCCCGGTGACATCCCCTCGCCACTTGAACGCCCCAACGGCTGCGTGTTCCACCCCCGCAACCCGGAATTGCAACCGGGATCACGCTATGAAACCGAACGCCCGCCCTTGACCGAGGTCACCCCCGGTCATTTCGCGGCCCTGTTCCCCGAAGACGTGCCGAGCCTGCCATGACCAAACCTCTGATCAGAACCAAGGATCTGTCGGTCGAGTTTTCCATCGGCGGCAAGATATTCAACAAAAAGACGCTCAAGGCGGTCGATGACGTGTCGTTCGAAATCCCGCGCGGGGCTTTTGTGGGTGTTGTGGGGGAAAGCGGATCAGGCAAGACCACATTGGGGCGCGCGCTGTTGAACGCCGTCGATATTACCGGCGGTGAGGCCGAATATGATGATGGCGAGGTGCAGTTTGATCTGACCGACATGTCGCCCGGCGATCTGAAAGAATACCGCCGCCGGGCGCAGCTGATCTTTCAGGACCCTTACGCGGCGCTCAGCCCCCGCATGACCGTGCGCGACATCATCGCCGAACCGCTCGAGGTGATGGGGCTGACCAAATCGCGCGAGGAAACCGACGCCCGCGTGCGCGAGATCGCCGGCAAATGCCGGTTGAACCTGGAACACCTGCGCCGTTATCCGCATGCGTTTTCGGGCGGTCAGCGGCAGCGGATTTCCATTGCGCGAGCACTTGCTAGCAACCCGCGTTTCGTGATCGCGGACGAATGCGTGGCGGCTTTGGACGTTTCGATTCAGGCGGACATCCTGAACCTTCTCAAGTCGTTGCAAAAGGATCTGGGGCTGACCTTCATGTTCATCAGTCACGACCTGTCGGTGGTGGCCCATACCTGCGACCACGTGGTGGTCATGTATCACGGCAAGATCGTCGAAAGCGCCCCCACGCGCGAGCTCTTTGCCAATCCGCAACAGGACTACACACGAAATTTGCTGGCGGCGATCCCATCGCTGGATCCGGATCAAAAGTCGCGCGCACCCGCGGTGGGGTGATGCGCGCAAAGGTCCGATGTCGTCAGCCGGCGCCCGTTTCCCCATGGACGGGCGCCTTTTTTAGCTTGTGCCGATCAATGCTACGCCAACGGCCATGAGGACTGCAGCCCCTAGACGACGCTTCCAGTTGCCCTCGCCAAGGAGAAGAAAGCCAATCAACGCGGCAAATATGACGGATGTCTCGCGCAAAGCGGACACCGCGCCAAGGGGGGCAAAATTCTTGGCATAAAGCACAAGGCCATAGGCCGTCATCGACACTAGCCCACCAGCAAGCCCAAGCGCCCAGACCCGTGGGGGCAGGGCGGACAGGGTGGCGCGTTTGCGGATCGCGACAAAGCCCGCGATGAAGATGTGCAAAAACGCGCCCCAGGCCCAGTAAGACAAGGTGTTGCCTGACAACCGTACGCCGATGCCGTCGACCACGGAATAGATCGAGATACAAAACCCGGTGCCGACCGCAAACCCTAGCGCCGCGCGCCCCACGCCTGAACGCAAGGCTTTCCAGCTGCTCAGTTGGATGCCAAGGGCGATCACCGCGATGCCAACCCAAGCTTGCAGCGGCAGAACCTCGCCCAACAGCAACATGGCCCAAAGGGACACCAGAGCGGGAACGATGCCGCGCGCGATGGGGTAGACCACGCTCAGATCCCCGTGCTGATAGGCGCGACCAAGCATGTAGTAGTATCCGAAATGCACCACGGTCGAGATTAGGATGTAAACAAAGCTTTCGGCATTGGGCAGGGGCAGCAGGCTGACCATGACGGCTGCGGGCAGAACATGGCCAAAGGCCACCAGGCCAAGGGTGGTCGTTCGGTCTGCCGCCGTTTTCACGATGGCGTTCCAGATCGCGTGCAGCAGCGCGGCGGACAAGATGATGGCGATAACAGAGACGGACATCAGTGATCAGCTCTCGGAGACCGATTTTGGCATGTCTTCGATCAGGCGCGTTTCCAGCAACTGCCCGCTCTGATACAGGATCGGGGTCGCAACGGCGGCGATATGGCTGTTGAAATCGCGAAAGGCGCGCAGGGTTTCCAAGTGAACGTCGCTGGTTTCAAAGCTCTGCACCTTGCCGGTTTGCAACCGTCGGAAATGCCGCTTGCGGCTGTCCCGCTCGGCGCGCTTGACCTCGGTCTTTTCGTTGTTGAGCAGGCGCGCGCTTTCCAGATCGTCCGAGATCAGCACGTTTGAGGCAAGCTGCATGTTGGCCAGAATGGTCTCGTGCATCTGTTGCAGCTCCGACCAACCCTCTTTTGAGAACTGTTTGCCCGTTTTGCGCAGATCGCCGGCCAGAACGGTCAGGCGTTTGGCCACCACATCGCCGGCGGTTTCCAGGCGAACGGCATATTCCAACATGTCGCGGGCAATCCCGGCGTCCCGTTTGGTCATCTCATCCACCGGCAGAGCTGCGACAAAGGCGCGGATGCCGGACAGGCATTCGTTCACTTCGACGTCTACGGCCTGAATGGCGCGGATCTGATCCTTTTCCCCGGATTTGTACAGCCGCAGAGTTGGGCGAAACATCGCCTCTACCAGATCAGCCATGCGCAACAGTTCGCGTTTCAGACCCGAGATGGCTTGCGCAGGTGACCCAACGTTGGCCGGGTCCAGGGCGCTTGCAGGTTTCGTCATCTGCTCGACGTCATGTGCAGGGGCTGCCTTTGGCATAAGGCTTTCCATCGGGCCCTTGAGCACCCGACAGAAAGGCAGGGCGAGCAGCAGCAATGTGGCGTTGAAGGCAAGGTGGGCGTTCACTAGCATCTGACCTCCATGTCCGCCCCCGAGCAGATCAGCAGGCACTGCCAGATTGATGGCAAACAGGCTGATGATGGCCCAGGCCCCCCGCAGGCCAAGGTTGGCCATGGGGATACGTCTGGCGGGTATGTCCATGCCTCGGGTCAGCCAGACAGGGATGAATGCACTGCCCAGGTTGGCCCCCAGAACCAGTGACAGACCGGCGGCAAATGGGATCGCTCCGATCTGTACCAGCGTCACGCACATCAGGATTGCTGCGACCGAGCTGTGCATCACAAAAGCCAGTGCCGCCCCCACCAGGAAAGCGGTGATGTAATCGCGGGCCAGATAGTCGGCGATGGCAGGCAGAAAGGCGCTGTCCCGGATCGGGTCCATCGCCTCGCGCAGGAACCTGAGGGAGATCAGGATAAAGGCGATTCCCATCAGGATGCGGCCCATCTGGCGGAGCTTCTTCTGTTCGGTCTTCACGAACAGCCAGCCACCGATGGCCAGCAATAAAGGCACCAGCCAGTCCAGTTTGAACGACAGGATCTGAATGATCAGGGCCGAGCCCAGATCGCCGCCCAGAACAATCGCCAGACCTGCACCGAACCCCAAGAGACCCGACGCCGCAAACCCCGACGTCAAGAGCGCAACTGCGGCCGAGCTTTGCAGGACAACGGCCATGCTCAAGCCCACAAGACTGGCCTGCACCATCGAGTTTTGCCCGGTCATCACCCGCTGGAATGACGCGCCATAGCTGCGTTCGATCCCGGTGCGGACCATGCGTACGGCAAAGAGCAACAGCATCGTTGCTCCGGCAAGGCTTATGAGGAAACTGACGATTGCCACGGGTTTATCCGTTCACCAAAGCAAGTAGCTCGGCATGCAGCGTCGGTGTTGCCGCCGATACAACCCGGCCATCCGAGTTCAGATCCAGTGGCTTACCGTTCCAGTCGGTCATAATCCCGCCCGCCGCCTCGACCAGGACCGAGACCGGCAGGAAGTCATAAGGTTGCAGGTCATAGTCGACCACCGCATCCACATGGCCAGCCGCCAGCAGAGCATGGGGGTAGCAGTCATAAGACATGCGTCGCGTTTGCCCCGACTGCATCAGGCGGTCAAAGGCGCCCGGGTGGTCGCGATAGATCTTGTCGCCTTCGTTCACATAAAGGATCGCCTGATCCAGATGCTGCACGTCCGAGGTCTGGATCACCTCGCCGTTCATCTTGGCGCCGACGCCCTTTTCGCCAACAAAGATTTCACCCAAAGCGGGCATTCCGACAACTCCGAGCTTGGGCGTTCCGTGCTGCAGGTGGGCCAGAAGGAAGCCGAAAAGCGGGTTGCCTGACAGGAACGAACGCGTGCCGTCGATGGGGTCGATGATCCACAGATCATCCTTGTCGACCCCGTTTGCGCCATGCTCTTCGCCAAAGATCCCGTGATCAGGGAAATGCTTACCAAGATAGGCGCGCACTTCGGCCTCGATCCCCTTGTCGGCTTGGGTGACGGGGCTGGCGTCGGATTTGAACTCGACCCCAAGTGAGCCGCGAAAAAAGCCGCGCGCGGATTCGCAGGCCATCTCGGCCACTTTTTGGGCGTGCGTGACGCAGTCATTCATCGTCATTTGTGTCTTCCGTTTGTCCCGCGACATGAATTGCCACGCCCCAATCCTTGCAGGCGGCGCGCAGGCGTTTGTTTGGCGTGGCGTCGGTAAACAGGGCATCAACCTGCCGCATATCCGGGCCGCAATGGGGGGCTGTGGTATCGAATTTATGGTGGTCGATCACAAATACTTTCTGATCGGCGTTTTCTGCGGCCACGATGGCCAGCGTCGCTTCGATCGCGTTGGTGAACAGGACGCCTCTTTTGTGTGAAAGCGCGTCCGCGCTGAGGATCGCCATGTCAAAGACAAACCGCCGTATCTGGCTTTCGGTGACAAACCCAAATGTCCCACGTTCGTTTCCCTGCATCTCTCCACCCAGAAAATGCACGCGGTTGTTGTTGTGATTGACCAGTGTTTGCGCCACCCCGATCGAGTTTGTCACCACTGTCATGTTGTGCCGGGCGCGCAGCTCTTCGCTGACAAAGGCTGTGGTCGAGCCGACATCCATGAACAGGGTCATCCCGTCCTGGATGTGCTCTGCGGTGGATTTGGCAATTGCGCGCTTTTCGTCTGGATATTGGGTCATCCGGCTGAAAAAGCTCAAACCAGCCTGTGTGTCGGGCAGAAACGCACCGCCATGCACCCTCTCCAACGCGCCTGCTTTGGCCAGTGCCTTGATCGTGCGGCGGACTGTTTCTTCGGACACATTCAGAACACGGGCCAATTCGGCACTGCGGGCCGAACCGCCAAGCTGGCGCAGGGCGTCGAGCAGTTCAAGTTCGCGATGCGAGTGCGTCGGTGTTTTGTTCATGGCATCCACAGTAATCCACAAAAACCCACAGTATCTGAAAAATAATGGTCAAACAACAACAGTTCGCAATGGACTTTCATGAATTCACCCTCTTTTCATGTGCGGGAAATGGCGTTTATGTGGGGCAACTCTTGAAGGGTGAGAGATCGTGATGGAAAACCGCAAGAATGTTCTGTTCATCGTCATTGACCAGCTGCGCGCAGATTGTGTCTTTGGCCCGTTGGCGCAGCATGTCGATTTGCCGAACTTACGTGGCTTGATGGACGAGGCGGTCACCTTTCAACGCCATTACTCGGTCGTGAACCCCTGTGGGCCGTCGCGCGCGTCCCTTTTGACCGGGCAATATGCGATGAACCATCGGTCGGTCCGCAACGGAACGCCATTGCGTCATGACACGCCCACAATCGCGTCCGAGATGCGCAAGGCGGGCTATACGCCCATGCTCTTTGGCTACACCGACACCTCGCAAGACCCGCGTGCCTTTCATCCAAAAGACCCTGCGGTGAGGACGTATGAACACCAGATGGCCGGGTTCCAAGAGATGGTCGAGATGCGCCTCGAGATGTCCTATCCTTGGCGGTCGCACCTGAAATCCAAAGGGTACCACTTTGATCAGTACGAGGACGTGTATGAACCCGTCTCTCCAGCAGGTGAGGTGCCAAAGATTGATGACCCCGCGCTGTATCGAGCCGAGGACAGCGATACGGCCTTTCTGACTGACCGCTTTCTGGCGACGATGCCGGGATATGATGATCACAGCTGGTTCGCGCATCTTACGTACATCCGCCCGCATCCGCCTCTGGTAGCACCTGCGCCGTACAATCGGATGTATGATCCGACGTCTTTGCCGATGCCGTCCCGGCTGGCGACCCAAGATGACGAAGCCGGAGTGCATCCGTTCTGCTCTCCTTCCATGGCCAATGCTTCGCCCGCCACTTTTGTGCAGGGCTTCCCGGATCTTGAGGCCACGGATGAGACCATCCAGACGCTGCGCGCGATCTATCTGGGTTTGGCGAGTGAGGTGGACGCGCATATTGGGCGTATCATCTCGTTTCTCAAGGACAGCGGTCAATACGACGACACCTTGCTGATCGTGACCGCAGATCATGGCGAGATGTTGGGGGATCGGCATTGTTGGGGCAAGTCGAGCTTTTATGACGCATCTTACCACGTGCCGCTAATCATCCGGCAGCCGGAAAATACGGCGCGGGCCGGGACGAAAGTTGAGCGCCCAACGGAATCCATCGACATCACGCCCACAATCCTGGAATGGGTGGGGCAAGAGGTGCCAAATGCGATGGATGGGCGCTCATTGTTGCCGCTTTTAGCGGGCAATGAGCCCGCAAGTTGGCGGACTTACACCTTTTCCGAGCTTGATGTCGCCGATCCCATCGCGCCGACCCATTGGGAAAAGGCGCTTGGTGTTGGCCCCAGTGACGCAAGCCTTGCGGTCTTGCGGGACGCGCGGTTCACACTGGTCGAGTTTGCCGCGGATCTGCCGCCGGTGCTGTTTGATCATCAGCGCAACGGCGAGTTCGAGAATCTGGCACAACATCCGGACTATCAGGGGGATCGGGCCCGCCTGACCCGCACCATGTTGCGTCACCGGATGCGCAACGCCGATCACACGCTGTCGATGACGATGATTACGCCCGAGGGGCCAAAGTCGGGACGCCGTTAGCCCGCGGGCGACCAGCGGCGCGATTGTTCGCGGTCGTCGGCGTATGATGCTTCGAACACCGGGCTGGCCAAGGTGGCGCGAACGTGCAGCGTTTCCTCGCCTGTATTACGGAACCCATGCATGTTGCCCGCCGGGATCAGAACCGACATGTTGGCGCTGGCCTGGATGACCTCATCATTCAGCCAGATCTCTGCCGTGCCGGAGATGACCTCGAGGACTTCTTCGACGGCATGTTGGTGCAGCGGCGCACCAAGCCCGGGTTCACAGTACTGCTCGAAAATGCACAAAGTGTGCGAGCCGGTCAGTGCCGAGACGCGCATGCGGGTTTCAACGCCGGGACGCCAGGTTTCGGTCGGCTGGGTGTCATGGGTCAGATGCGTCATCGCAAAGCTCCGGTTTCAAATGTTCAGAAAAGGTTTCAGGGCAGCGACGTACCCATCTGGGTCGAGCATCGCCTTGAAGTGGCCGCCGCCGGTTAGCTCTTTCAACTGGGCATTCGGCAGGTTTCGGGCGAGATTGCGGGACATATGTGGGGGAACGACCTGATCGCCATTGACGGCGATTACAAGGCAGGGATGAGTGATCTCTTGGATGCGGTCGGTTGCGTCATGCGCCAGAATGGCCCGCATCCTGTGGGCCAGAACCGTCGGATCAGAAGTTTCTATCGTCCGTTTTTCCCATGTGGCCGCCCGCTCGGGGTTGTTGGCGATGTCTTCCGGTGAAAATGTCGACAGAATCTGCGCCTTGGCATAGCCCTCAACCCCCTGGTTCTCCAAGATTTCCGCGCGCAGGCCAAAGGATCGGCGGAAATAGTCGTCCGGTCCGGCCCAGGTTGAGCTGAACACAATCCGCTTGACTCGGTGGGGATGGCCAAGTGCGATCCGTTGCGCGACCGGGCCCCCCATAGATTGACCGACAACGCTGCATTGTGCGATGCCCAGATGATCAAGCAGGACCAGAACCAGATCAGCCATATCCTGGATTGCGTCCGGGCCGATCACGGTCATTGGATGGTCCAAGGCTATGACGCGGAAACTTTGCGACAGCGCGGGCACAACACCTTGCCAAAATGCCAGTCGCCCCCCAAGTCCGGGGATCAGGACGAAAACAGGGCCTTGCCCATGGTCCTGATATTCGATGTCCTCGCCGTGGAAATTGATTGTGGGCATATTGAACCAGTGCTCGTGTTTGATTGACAAGTTACAGCAGGTGACACCAGGAAAGACAAGCGATGGTTGGGTTAATCCTTTGAGGTTGCTGAGATAAATCTGAATGCCGAACAGATCGATGAGAACACGCATATGATCCACAAGCCCCCGGACTTGGCACATTTTGAGCGCGTTGCGATGGAAACAGTCGTCGGCTTTCCGCCCGCATTTCGTGCCGGTGCTAGGGATGTCGCCTTGCGTGTTGCCGAGTGGCCAACCGCGCAAATGGTCAAAGAGATGGATCTGCTCTATCCGGTTGAACTCACCGGGCTGTACGAGGGTATTCCCATGACCCAGAAGTCAGTCTTTGACATGGCCCCACAGCCGGATGTCGTTTGGCTGTTTCGCGAACCGATTCTAGAGGAGTGGCGCATACGGGACGATGTCGAGTTGGACGACTTGATCGCGCATGTTGTGGTTCACGAGTTCGCCCACCACTTTGGGTGGAGCGATGAAGATATAGCCACCATAGATCAATGGTGGCTATAGCGGACCGGGGTCAGATAGACCCCGATCAGAACGTCAGCCGACAATCAGCTGTTTCATCTGGAGCGCTTCATATTCCAGCTCTTTCAAGCGGAAGTTCACCACGTCGCCGATGGTGATCATGCCTGCGAGCTTGTCAGAATCAACAACCGGCATGTGGCGAAAGCGTCCTTCGGTCATGCGCTTTAGGACGGAAACCAGCGCGTCGCCCGGGGCGCAGGTCTCGACGGTGCTGGTCATTACTTCGGACACCAGCTTTGGCAGGGTCTGACCCGGGGTGTCGGCCAGCTTTCGCACGATGTCGCGCTCGGACAGGATGCCACACAACGCACCCGATTCGTCGGCCACCATCAAGGCGCCAATCCGCCGATCGCGCAGGATTTCCACCGCATGTCCCAGCGTTTCCCCCGGCGCGATGGTGAACACTTCGCCACCTTTCTGGCCTAGAACCGTGCCGACAGTGGCCGATTCGGGCTGCAGGTTGGTGCTTTGATCCTGGCTGTGAGAGCGGGATTTGGCCTGATCTTTGCGCATGGGGGCCTGGTACGATGTTGGCATGGAATAGCTGTCCTCCCTCGGGTGTTGCTGTTCTCCTCATGAATCAGCATAACCCAAGAAATTCTTGATGCGGGAAAAAAACGTGACCGATTTCACCCTAACTCCAGCGATCGCAACGGTGATTTTTGTCCTGGCATGTCTGTCAGGATACCAATACCGGCGGGTGTGGAAGAATGAGGGGCCAAAATGGCAGCTGTGGGTCTATGGCCTGATGGCCGCAGGCGGGTTGCTGCTTTTGGGGTTCAAGCCGCTGACGGTTTGACGAGCAGGCGGCTTAAACCGCTTTGCTGTCCATCTGCGCGCGCTCCAGCATCTTTTTTGCGCGTGGGCACTCCAGACGTTCACGCAGCGGGCTGTTGGGGTCGATTTCTTTCGAACAGACAAGGCACTGGTCGGAATCGCCAATGGCATTCAACCCACCGCAACTGCCTTTGATCGACCGCCCCATCAGGATCACGCCAAGGGCCATCCCCAGCATGATCACCATCAAAATACCAAAGGTCAGGGCAAACGTGGCCATGTGCTACGTTCCTTTGTCTTCGGCAGTTACGCAGTCAGTGCCTGGAACCGCGAGCTTGCCTTGGTGTTGAACCGCAGCTCGGACGCATCGGCGTCGCGTTCGATGAACAGGACGGCCAGGTTCTGAGCTTCGGCAATTTCCAGGCCGCGTTCACGACCCAGGATCAACATAGCTGTGGCCCATGCGTCCGCAAGCATCGAGTTGTCGGCCAGCACGGTCGCCGAGGCGGTCTTGTGCGTGATCGGGCGACCCGTTGCGGGGTCGATGATGTGCGAATAACGCTGACCGTCTTTCTCGAAATAGTTGCGGTAGTCACCCGAAGAGGCCATGCCCAGACCCGAGATGCCAACAACCTCCATCACGCCGCCCGACAGGGCCGCAGGCTTTTCGATGCCGATCTGCCAGGGCAGGCCGCTTGCGTTCTTGCCCGAGGCATAGAGGTCGCCGCCGATTTCGACCATATAGTCTTTGATACCAAGGGCTTCGATGGCACGACCCACGTGGTCAGCGCCATAACCTTTGCCGATCGCGGCCAGGTAAACCTGTGCGTCGCCTTGGGTTTTCTGCAGGGTCGAACCGCCAACTTTCAGCGTGTTGCCGTGACCCGAACGTGCCTGCGCGGCGCGAATGTCTGCGTCGCCCGGAACCGGTGCGGACCCGTTGGCGCCAAAGCCCCAAAGCTCGATCAGCGGGCCCATGGTGGTGTCGAAACGGCCTTCGCTGGCGATGTTCACGGCCTCGGCGGCCTGCATCACGTTTGCGAGATTGTCGGACACGGCGACTGTGTCGGTGCCGGTTTGCGCGTTGAAACGCGAGATTTCCGAGCGCGGGTCCCAGTTAGACATCTGCTGGTTCACTTCGGCCAGCGCACCGTCGATGGCTGCGCGCAGGTCGGCGTCTTTGACCTGACCAGAGGCGTCCAGAGCGACGACATTATAGGTGGTGCCCATTGTCTTGCCGGTGATTTCCAGCGCGGCAGTGCCAGGCTTGCATGCGGCAGCCAGGGCCAGCGATGACAGAATGAACGTACGGCGCGAAAACTTGGTCAAATCGGGCACGAGAGACACCTCTTTTGGGAATCGACGGGTCGACACTGTATATCCGACACATCGAAGTTCGTTTCAACTCCGGGCTTTTGTGCGACATTGGCCGATACTTCAACCGAAAAAGTACACCAAAAGATGCAAATGAACACTTTCGTCCGTCGCTGACTCAATGCATAAGCTAGCCAAACTTTGACAAAGAGGTAAGTACCGTGCAGCGCTTCTCGCTACGCAAGGGCTTAAACATCCCGATCACGGGTGCCCCAAGTCAAAACATCGAAGACGGACCCCAGGTTCGGACAGTCGGTGTTCTTGGCGACGACTACATTGGATGGAAACCTCGGATCGCAGTGGCAGAGGGTGACTTGGTAGGACCCGGCACTCCGGTTCTTATCAGCAAGGACATGCCGAGCGTTCAGGTGGTGTCTCCCGTGGCCGGTCGGGTCAAGGCGATCAACCGGGGTGCGCGGCGTAAGCTGGTCAGCATCGAAATCGAAGTGGGCGATGGGGCCGACGCGGTCGATTTCTCGAACGTGGGCGATCTGTCGACGACCGAGGGGTTGGTCGAGCGTCTGTCGGCTGCCGGTCTGTGGACCGCGTTCCGCACACGGCCCTATTCCAAGGTGCCCGCGCCCGAGACACGGCCCTCTGCGATCTATGTAACCGCGCTGGATACCGAGCCGCTTTCGGCCGACCCCGCGCAGATCATCAATGCCGAGGCGGAAGCCTTTGCAACCGGTCTGGCCGCGATTGCCAAACTGTCCGAGGGCAAGACGTACCTTTGCCAATCCGATGGCGCCTCTTTGCCGGGTGGTGAAGCACAAGGGGTCGAAGCGGTGGCCTTTGCAGGCCCGCACCCCGCTGGCCTGGCCGGAACGCACATGCATTTCGTTGAACCCCCGGTGGGTGACAAGGTTGTCTGGACCGTTGGCTATCAGGACGTGATTGTCATTGGTCGCCTGTTGATGACCGGCACGTATGATGCCTCTTGCGTCATCGCTCTGGCCGGACCGGTTTGTTCCAACCCGCGCCTGGTGCGAACGGTGGCTGGTGCCTCAATGGCGGATGTTGCTCAAGGCGATCTGCCGCAGGATCTGCCGGTGCGCATGATCTCGGGCTCGGTGCTCAGTGGTCGGGCAGGGGAGGGCGCAGACGGGTATCTGGGCCGTTACGCACGCCAGATCACCCTGATGGAAGAGGATCACAAGCAGATCCCCATGGGTTGGATCCGGCCGATGTTTGCCAAATATGCAATTCAGCCGGTTCTGGGTTCGGCCTTGTCGCGCGCCAAGTTCCCGCTGACCACCAACCTGAACGGCGGTCGCCGTGCGATGGTGCCACTGGGTACGTTCGAAGAACTGATGCCGCAGGATTACCTGCCGACGCAACTGCTGCGGGCCTTGCTGGTCATGGATACCGATCAGGCACAGCTGCTTGGCGCGATGGAACTGGACGAAGAAGATCTGGGTCTTGTGGGCTTTGCCTGCCCGGCCAAATACGAATACGGCATGGCGCTGCGCGACTGCCTGACGAAGATCGAGAAAGAGGGGTGAACCGTGGGCTTGCGTAGCTTTTTCGATCGGATTGAGCCGCACTTTGTAAAGGGCGGCAAGTATGAGAAGTATTTCCCCATCTACGAGATGGTGGAGAGTTTCATCTACACTCCGAAAACCGTAACGACCGCAGCGCCTCATGCGAGGTCTTATGTGGATATGAAGCGGATCATGACCTATGTCGTGATCGCGACCATCCCTTGTATCCTGATGGCGCTCTACAACACTGGCTATCAGACCAACCTGGCAATTGCCGAGTTTGGCGCATCGGGCTGGCGGGTTTGGATCATCGAGACACTGGGCATCGGGTTCAACCCGGCAAACCCCTTTGCCAACATGATGCACGGGCTGCTCTATTTCCTGCCGATCTATATCGTGACGCTGGTTGCGGGTGGTATCTTTGAAGTGGTCTTTGCCACTGTGCGCGGGCACGAAGTGAACGAGGGCTTTCTGGTCTCGTCCATGCTTTATGCCCTGATCGTTCCGGCAACCACGCCGCTTTGGCAGGTGGCCCTGGGTATCATCTTTGGTGTGGTGATCGGGAAGGAAGTCTTTGGCGGCACCGGCAAGAACTTCCTCAACCCGGCCCTCACCGGACGCGCGTTCCTGTACTTTGCCTATCCCGCGCAGCTGTCAGGTGACAGTGTTTGGGTGCCGGTTGACGGCTTCACCGGCGCGACCGCGCTGGCCGTATCGGCTTCGGACGGGTTCCAGGAACTGGCCGCACGCGGCATGAGCTGGTGGGACAGCTTCTATGGCTTCATTCCGGGTTCGATGGGGGAAACCTCGACACTGGCGTGTTTGATTGGCCTTGCCTTCTTGTTGTTTACCAAGATCGCGAACTACCGAATGGTGGTGGGCTGTATGGCCGGAATGATCGGCTTCTCGCTGCTGCTGAACTGGATCGGTTCCGACACCAACCCGATGTTTGCGATGCCTTGGTACTGGCACCTGGTGCTGGGTGGCTACGCCTTTGGTCTGGTCTTCATGGTGACCGAGCCCGTATCGGGCGCACACACCAACATGGGCCGCTACATCTATGGCGCGCTGATCGGTTTCATGGTTGTGATGATCCGTGTGATCAATCCGGCCTTCCCCGAGGGCATGATGCTTGCCATCCTGTTCGGAAATGTTTTTGCACCGCTGATCGACCACTTTGTCGTGCAGGCCAACATCAAACGTAGGGCAAAGCGAAATGCCTGAGGAAAACCAGAACCAAACCCCCGCTAAGGGACCCATTGGCCGCTTTCTGGCTCTGCCGCCGGATTCCGTACCAAAGACGGTCTTTGTTGCCGTAACGCTTTGCCTTGTGGCGTCGATGATCGTGTCGGCTGCCGCCGTGGCGCTGCGTCCGCTGCAAGAGGTCAACGCGCTGAAGGACAAGCAGATCAACATTCTGCAGGTCGCAGGCATCTATGACCCAAGCGAAAACGTGGTCGAGGCATTTGCCGCGTTTGAGCCGCAAGTGCTCGACCTGGCGACAGGCACCTTCTCGGATGAGTTTGACGCTGCCACATTCGATGACCGCGCCGCCGCGAGTGATCCAGAGCTGTCGGTTGCGCTGACCGAGGATCCGGCCGGTATTGCGCGTCAGGGTAAATACGCGACCGTTTATCTGCTGCGCGATGATGCGGGCGATATCGACAAGGTGATCCTGCCGATCCACGGCTATGGCCTGTGGTCGACGCTCTATGGCTTTATCGCACTGGAAGAGAACGGCAACGACATCTTTGGCCTGCAGTTCTATGAACACGGCGAAACGCCGGGTCTGGGCGCCGAGGTGGACAACCCACGCTGGAAAGCCCTGTGGAACGGCAAGAAGCTGGCCGATGACAACGGCGATCTGCAGATAAGCGTCACCAAGGCGGCCCCAGCCGCCGGTGCTGAATATCACATCGACGCTCTGTCGGGTGCGACGCTGACCACGGTGGGTGTCCACAATCTTGTGAACTTCTGGATGGGCGAAACCGGGTACAAACCGTTCCTGGACAACCTTAAAGCGGGGAATCTGTAATGGCGCACAAACGCAAAGAAATGCTGATCGACCCGCTGGTCGACAACAACCCGATCACGTTGCAGGTTCTGGGCCTTTGTTCGGCGCTCGCCGTGACTTCGTCGCTGCAGGTGGCGTTTGTGATGACGGTCGCGGTGACCCTGGTGACCGGGTTCTCGTCAATGTTCATCTCGATGATCCGCAACCAGATCCCCGGCTCGATCCGGATCATCGTGCAGATGGTCATCATCGCCTCGCTCGTGATCCTGGTGGACCAGATGCTCAAGGCTTATGCGTTTGAGATTTCGAAAACACTGTCGGTCTTTGTGGGCCTGATCATCACCAACTGTATCGTGATGGGCCGCGCCGAAGCGTTTGCGATGAAGAACCCGCCGATCGACAGTTTCATCGACGGCATCGGCAACGGTTTGGGTTATGGCCTGATCCTGATGTTGGTGGGCTTTGTGCGCGAACTCTTTGGCTCGGGCAGCCTGTTTGGCGTGACCATCCTGGAAACCGTGAACAACGGTGGCTGGTATGTCCCCAACGGCTTGCTGCTGTTGCCGCCGTCGGCGTTCTTCATCATCGGTCTGATCATCTGGGCCTTCCGCGCATGGAAGCCCGAGCAGGTCGAAGAGCGTGAATACAAAATCCAAGTGGTCGAGGCGCACTGATGGAAGGTCTCATCTCTCTCGCGGTCAAGGCGATCTTTGTTGAAAACCTGGCCCTCTCGTTCTTCCTGGGTATGTGTACCTTTATCGCGGTGTCGAAAAAGATCTCGACCGCGATTGGTCTGGGCATCTCGGTCATGATCGTTCAGGCGATCACCGTGCCGGCCAACAACCTGATCCTGAACTACCTGCTGGCACCAGGCGCGCTGGCATGGGCTGGGTTCCCGGATGTGGATCTGACTTTCCTTGGTCTGATTTCCTACATCGGGGTGATCGCGGCCCTGGTTCAGATCCTGGAAATGGTGCTCGATAAGTACTTTCCGCCGCTCTACAATGCGCTTGGCGTCTTCCTGCCGTTGATCACGGTGAACTGCGCCATCCTGGGTGGTTCGCTGTTCATGGTGGAACGGGGCTATGACTTCTCGGAATCGGTGACTTACGGTCTGTCTTCGGGCTTTGGCTGGGCACTGGCGATCACTGCTATGGCCGGCGTGCGCGAAAAGCTTAAGTACTCGGATATTCCCGATGGTCTGCAGGGCCTGGGTATCACATTCATCACCGCAGGTCTGATGGCGATGGCCTTCATGTCCTTCTCTGGCGTGAAACTGTAAGGGAGGCTGAATAGATGGAAACTTTTGGCCTGGGGATCGTCCTCTTTACCTTGATCGTTCTGGCGCTTGTCACGATCATTCTGGCCGCACGCTCGCGGTTGGTGTCGACCGGTAACGTCAACATCACCATCAACGGTGAAAAGACAATTTCGGTTCCGGCGGGTGGCAAGCTGCTGCAAACGCTGGCCGAACAGAAACTGTTTGTCCCCTCTGCCTGCGGCGGTGGTGGCACCTGTGCGCAATGCCGTGTGAAAATCCATTCGGGTGGCGGGTCGATCCTGCCGACCGAAGAAAGCCACATCACCAAGCGTGAAGCCGCCTGCGGCGACCGCCTGTCCTGTCAGGTTGCGGTCAAGCAGGACATGGAAGTGGAAGTCCCCGAAGAGGTGTTCGGCGTCAAGAAGTGGGAGTGCACTGTGCGCTCGAACGAAAACGTCGCAACCTTCATCAAGGCGCTGACACTGGACCTGCCCGAAGGCGAAGACGTGAACTTTCGCGCTGGTGGCTACATCCAGATCGAAGCACCCCAGCACCAGCTCAAGTACACCGAGTTTGACGTCGAAGAGGAGTACCGCGAGGATTGGGACAAGTTCAATCTGTGGCAGTATGAATCCGTTGTCGCCGAGCCGATCGAGCGCGCCTACTCGATGGCCAACTACCCGGACGAAAAGGGCATGATCATGCTCAACGTGCGAGTTGCATCGCCGCCTCCGGGCTCGCAGGGTATCCCGCCGGGTCAGATGTCGTCGTACATCTTTAACCTGAAACCGGGCGACAAGGTCACGATCTCAGGTCCGTTTGGTGAATTCTTCGCCCGCGAGACGGAAAAAGAGATGGTGTTCATCGGTGGTGGTGCCGGCATGGCCCCAATGCGCAGCCACATCTTTGACCAGCTCAAGCGCCTGAAGAACAAGGATCGCAAGATCACCTTCTGGTACGGCGCCCGTTCCAAGCGCGAGATGTTCTTTGTCGAGGACTTTGACGAGCTGGCGAAGGAGTTCCCGAACTTCACTTGGCACGTGGCGCTGTCTGACGCACTGCCCGAAGATGACTGGGGCGGCTACACCGGGTTCATCCACAACGTTCTGTTTGACGAATACCTCAAGAACCACCCGGCGCCTGAGGATTGCGAATACTACATGTGTGGCCCGCCAATCATGAACCAGTCGGTGATCAACATGCTGCTCGACCTGGGCGTTGATCGCGAAGACATCATGTTGGATGACTTTGGTGGTTGATGCGATCCCCGCAGAACTGAAGACAATTGGAAGAGGCGCGCAAAGACAGTTTGCGTGCCTCTTTTCCCGTCAGCCTTTCGAATTTCGCAGCATTCTCTCGCGCAAAGCGGCTGCAATTAGGGAAGGAAAATCCTGAGATAATCAGAGATATGCTCATCCTTTATACCATCATACTCGCGGACGTTGTATGTTGTTTCTATCCGTGAGGTGCTCTTTCCAAAATCCGTATGCCTTTTCTGTCAGATGCGACTTTTGTGGGACGCTTATCTCTGCCTAGATGACTGGTTTTGTTACATCAAATTTTTCACCGCATACTTCTAGGTCAAAAAGACTTGACAAAAATTTATTGCTGACACTCTCCTATAGCGAGTGTTTTTCTTCCTAAATAGCCCAAAAGACCTTAAAGTGGATTTTGGGGTGTCATCTGTATGAGTGAGTAATGGTCCGGTTGATCACAGTTGTTTTTGCGCTGCTTTGTTCGTCAATTGCATATGCAGATCTTTTGGATCTTTCGGACTATGGTGAATTCAAAAAGATATATCTGATCCCGTCAACGTCGGCCAAAAACATCGAAGTTCGTGTGTTTGTACCAGTGGGCGAAGTGGATCGTACAGGTCCCGAAGGACTGGCGCACTATCTTGAGCATCTTGTTTTGTGGTCCGCAGACAAGGTTCACGGCGAGGGGCTGCGCAATCGCATGATGAATGCGTGGACATCTCCCTATTGGACTGCCTATTGGAACAGCGGACCGATTGATGCGTTCGAGAACATGATGCGAAGCGCGCGCGCTGTGTTTGAGCCCGTTGAGCTGACCCCGGATTTCATGATGACGGAACGCAGCGTGGTAGAACGAGAGTTCGATCTGCGGTATCGGGGCAATCCGACAGCGGTGTTGTATCGCGAGGCTTACAAACACCTGTACGGCGGGCATGCCTTGGGGCGTTCGGTCATGGGCACGCCTGAAAGCCTTGGTCAGATTTCGCCCGCAGAGGCCTAGGACTTTCATCAAGAACGATATCGCGCTCAAGACGCCTTCATGCTGATCTTTGGTCCTGTCACGCGGGACGAGGTTGTTGCACAGATTGAGAAACATCATCAGAATCTACCAAAGCGGGCACCGTCCGAGCGCGGGTTCAAAGCGGCCGTCCCTGCTCTGCCAACGGACGATCTATCGTTGCGTCTACCGGATATGACCCGCGACCAGGTGCTCATTTTGGGAAAGGCGGCCCCACCTTTGGGGTTCTCGCGTCGCAAGCTGTGGTTTTCGATTCTTCTGTTGGGGGATATCCTGATTTCTGCTCAGCACGGCGGGTTAATCAAGCCACTCTACTACGACGACTTTGTCGTCACAGACTTGAGCACACGCTTGTATTTGCTGCCGACTGGTGAGGTGGGGTTCGAAGTGCTCTTTCGCCCCGAGGATGGGATTTCCACCGCGGACAGCACCAAACGCGTGCGCGCTGTCCTAAATGATTGGGCTACCGATGGGTTGCCCCCAGAAACCGTGCAAGCCGTTCGCGAGCAAGCACGGGCCGAGGTTCGGCGGCTTGAATTTGATCAAGCCGCATATCACGCAACAATTGCGCAAAGCACCTTGTTGAACTTGGGCACTGCCTTGGACGTGAAGGCCTATCATTATGAAATCAGTCAGCCGGACGTCGACGATCTGAACCTGCTTTTGAAGTCGATTGTCGAAAGCCAATTCGCCACAATCGCAATCGCCTATCCGGAGATTTCTCAATGATCAATTTTGCTCATAGGCTTGTTTCTTTTGCTTTTTGTGTTGCTCTTCATGTTCTGCCAGCCGCAGCTCTTGAGGTTGAAACCCACACAACTCCGGCAGGGTACCAGTTTGATCTGATGAAGGTTCCCAAAGCCACCCAAACGGTTATCCGAATTGTTTGGAAGGGCGGGAACGGGTTTCTTCCCGATGGCAAAGAAAACGTCGATGAGTTGGGGCCCGTGATGCTGGTGAACGGTGGCTCAGAGGGGCTGTCTCCGGATGAGTTGCAACGGCAGGTCAACGCGCTTGGGGCCGGGTTCCAGGTCTATTCAAAGCTTGATGCACTGCATGGGATGCTCATTGCTCCGAATGACAAGCTGGCCGAGACAGCCGCGCTTTTGAACACCGTCTTGGCAAAACCCACGATGGATGGCCGCTGGTTGCGACGGTTCAAGCGTAACTTCGTTGAAAACGTGTCAACTAACGCAAAGACCCCGTCAGGGCAGGCTTGGCTTACGATACGCGAAGTCACGGTGGGAGATCACCCTTATCGTCAAATCTGGAATGCGACACCCGTCGAGAACATTTCCAGTATCACGATCGCGGACATCAAGGACTGGCATCGCCGTGTGGTCACCTCTGATGGGGTCAGGGTGTTTGTAGCAGGCAAGGCAGAGGTCACAGATATTGCTGCAGCAGTGGACATCGTGCTTGAGGGTCTGCCGACAGGGTCTGGGCGGCAGGATTTCCCGCAACTCGAAATGAGCTATCCTGCGAAAACCATCCTGGTGCATCGCCCCGAGGCGGAGAAGTCATATCTTTTGATTGGTGGGCCTGTTCCCAAAATCTATGCCCCAAATCAAGAGGCCCGCGAGATCGGGGTCGGGGTTCTGGGCGTCTCCGACCAATCGCGCCTGTTCACTGCCGTCAGAAAGGAACTGCGCGCCGCTTACGGGTTCAAGGCCTGGATGGATAGTTTCTCGCGGGAAAACGCGATGATATACATGCAAGGCGAGGTAGAGACCGCCAAGTTGCAAGATGCATATGATACCGTTCGCGACACCTACGAAGAGCTCAGGACAGATGGCATTGGCCTGATCGAGTTTCCGTTCGCACAGCGTATTTTCAAGAACAGGGCTTATGGCATAGCCGAAAAGCCCAGGGGCGCCGCCAACTTGATGGTCGAGGCCTGGTTGACCGGCAGGCCGGTGGAAGATGGGTTGCGTTACCCCGAGCGGGCCGCAGGTTTGTCACGAGGATCAGTTAATCAGGCGATCCAAGACGAGTTTCCGCCGTTTTCGCAGATGGTGAAGATTGTCGTCAGCCCGGACCGTGATGCCGTCGTTGCAGACTGTATTATCGCCGATTTTTCCGAAGCAGATCGGTGCCGGTGATCTGATTGGGGCCGCCTGAGCGCTATAACCGCAGCGATCCGGAGCATTCTAGAGCGGGGCCGTATTAGGATCCCCGGCAGTGTCTTCTGTCCGACCGCGTGGGGAAGCGGATCAATCAAGTGTTTCCGGTGTCAGAAAACTTGTTTGCTCGGGCTGTTCGGCAGACCGATGTCATGCTGGTGGGCGCATAGTATTTCGGTCTGGGGGCCGCCTCCTCAAATTTTCGGCGGTCTTGCGATCGACTGTATCAATAGGCTGGAGAAACCATAGATTTAATGGATTTCCCATCGTGAGCCGCGTTGCGTAAGGACTTGGCGAACAGTGTGACGTCGATATTTGTCGCCACAAATGTCGCGCCAAGCTCTAGGCACGTACGTTGCATTGCCGGGTCCAGGGTCAGGATACCGGCTGCCTTACCTGCGGCGACGATTCGGCGGATTGCGTCGAGCACAGCCGCGACCACGTCAGGGTGGTCGGCGTTTCCGATATGCCCCATGTCTGCCGCAAGATCCGAGGGGCCGATGAATACGCCGTCCACTTTCGTCTCAAGAATGTCGTCAAGTGCGGCCAGTCCCGCCAGGTTTTCCACCTGCACCAACAGGCAGATCTGTTCATCTGCGGTTGTTAGGTAGTCCGGGATCGCCGCGAAACGCGAAGCCCGGGCCAGGGCAGATCCAACACCCCGAACGCCGTGTGGCGGGTAGCGCACGGCCCTCACTAGTTCGGTCGCCTGATCACCACTTTCCACCATCGGCACCAGCAGGTTCTGCACGCCAGCATCCAAGTATTGCTTGATCATCCAGGTCTCGCCAATGGGCAGACGCGCAACCGGGTGGCTGCCTGATCCTTCGATCACACGGACCTGTTCCAGGATCGAATTCAGGTCGTTGGGTGCATGCTCGCCATCAACCAGCAGCCAGTCGAACCCGGCGGTGGCGGCAATCTCGGCGGCATAGGCGTTGGCCATCCCGACCCAGCATCCGATCTGGGGCTGGCCATCTGCCAAGGCTGTTTTGAACGCGTTATGAGGTGCGGGCATCGGTGAGTTCCCTAAGCAAAGTTGATGTCGACGGAACCAAACGCACCAAAGTCGGCGTGGATTTGGGTACCCGAAGGGCATTCGACCGGGCGGATGAAACTGCCGGACAAGATCACCTGACCGGGCTCGATGCTTTGGCCGTATTGCGCCATGCGGCGAGCGAGCCAAACGACGCTTTCAATCGGATCGTTCAGCACGCCTGCGCCCAGGCCGGTCTCTTCCACCTCGCCGTTGCGAGAGGTGATCGCACCAACCCACCGCAGGTCAAAGGCATCGACCGCGTGACGTTCGGCCCCCAGCACGATGCCCGCATTGGCGGCATTGTCGCTGATGGTGTCAAAGACAGTGCGCGCCTTGCCGGTGTCCGGGTCCGCGCGTTGAATGCGGGTGTCCAGGATCTCGATCGACGGAGCAACATAGTCTGTGGCGGCGATCACGTCGTCGCGGGTGATATTTTCGCCCCCCAAGGCAGATTTCATGACAAAGGCGATCTCGGCCTCGATCCGGGGCTGGATGAACCGTCCCGCCGGTACGGTTGCTCCGGTGGCAAAGGCCATATCGTCAAACAGGATGCCGCTGTCGGGGATGTCGATATTCAGCGCGTATTGCATCGCCTTCGAGGTCAGCCCGATTTTCCATCCGATCACGCGGCGTCCCTGGGTCAGTTTTGCCCGGTAGATGGCGTTTTGCACCTTATAGGCGTCATCCATTCCCATCTCGGGATGGCGCAGCGTCAGCAAGCCGATTTGCTGGCCGGTCACTTCGGCCTGCAGCAGATCAGCAGCGGCACGGGCGTGATCATCCGGTGTCATACCTGTTCGTCCTCCACCGTGTTGCGGAGGGTGCCGATACCCTCCACTGAGACTTCAACCACATCGCCGGGGGCCAGGTATTTAGGTGGATCAAACCGCGCGCCGGCCCCGGTGGGGGTGCCGGTGACGATGATATCGCCCGGCTGCAACGTCATGAAGGTCGAGATGTATTCGATCTCGCGCCGGATCGGGAACATCATGCGGTTCAGCGTATCGTCCTGGCGAAGTTCACCATTCACATGGGTCTGAATGCGCGCGTCATCGAGTTGTGCAGCATCCGTGAATGGCACGAGCCACGGCCCGATGGCGCCCGAGTTGTCCCAGTTCTTGCCTTGGGTGACGTTGAATTTGGCGTGACGCACCCAATCGCGAATTGTCCCCTCGTTGCACAGGGTCAGCGCTGCGATATGGTCATAGGCGTTATCTTGGGAGATCCGGCGACCACCCTTGCCAATGATGATGGCAACCTCGCCCTCGTAGTCCAGAGTATGGTTTTCGGGTGGACGGATCAACGGGCGGTCATGGCCGGTGAACCCGCTGGCATAGCGCGGAAAGAGGGACATGTATTTGGGCTGCGCGCTGCCGTCTTTGTATTCTGCGTTGCGGTCGGGGAAGTTCACGCCAACGCACAAGATGCGGCGTACGTCCGGCATCACCATGTCATAGGTGAACTCGGTGTGGGTGACAGGTTTGCCTTTGGCAGCCCCGGACAGTTTGTCGAACTCACCCGCTGCAATGACCTCATAAAGGCTGGCGCGTCCGGGGAATGCATCGTTCAGCGCAATCGCGCCGTCATCGGTGATTGCACCAAAATGGCTCTCGCCGTTGGCGGTGTATGTCGCAAAGCGCATCAGGCCTCCTCGGGGGCATCAATGCCACCCATGCACAGGTATTTCAGTTCCATGAAGTCATCCAGACCATAGCGCGATCCCTCGCGGCCCAGGCCGGACATCTTGACCCCGCCAAAGGGCGCCTCGGCCGTCGAGATCAGGCCGGTGTTGATGCCGACCATGCCGTATTCCAACGCCTCGGACACCCGCCAGACGCGGGCCAGATCGCGAGAGTAGAAATAGGACGCCAAGCCAAATTCGGTGTCATTGGCGGCAGCCACGACCTCGGCCTCGGTGTCGAACTTGAACAGGGGCGCGACGGGGCCAAAGGTTTCCTCGGTCGCCACGGCCATGTCAGCCGTTACACCGGTCAGGATGGTGGGCTCAAAGAAGGTGCCGCCAAGCGCGTGTACCTTGCCACCTAGGGTGACGGTTGCACCCTTGCTCGTGGCGTCAGTGACATGTTCCGCCACTTTGTCCACGGCGGCCTGATCGATCAGCGGGCCAAAGATGATGCCCTCGTCAAAGCCGTTGCCGGTTGGCAGGGCCGCAACCTTGGTCGCCAGTTTCTCGGCAAAGGTGTCATAGACGCCCGCCTGCACGTAGATCCGGTTGGCACAGACACAGGTCTGGCCGTTGTTGCGGAATTTGGCGATCACGGCGCTTTCGACGGCCGCGTCCAAATCGGCGTCGTTGAACACGATGAAGGGTGCATTGCCGCCCAGTTCCAACCCCAATTTCTTGATCGTGGGCGCACATTGAGCGTAGAGCATCGCGCCGATTTCAGTCGAGCCGGTAAAGGTCAGCTTTTGGACGGTTTGATTGCCGGTCATCTCGACCCCGATCGCACGGGCGGACCCGGTGATGACGGAGAACAACCCGGCAGGCAGGCCCGCGCGTTCGCCCAAGACCGCCAGAGCAATGGCCGAAAATGGCGTCTGGCTCGCGGGTTTCAGCACCATGGCGCAGCCAGCGGCAAAAGCGGGGCCGGCCTTTCGGGTGATCATCGCGTTGGGAAAGTTCCAGGGCGTGATCGCAGCGACGACGCCAATGGGTTGCTTGATGGTGATGATCCGCTTGTCGGGCGCATGGCCCGGAGTAACGTCGCCATAAGCGCGCCGCGCCTCTTCGGCGAACCATTCAATGAAGGAGGCGCCATAAGCGATCTCACCCTTGGCTTCGGCCAGTGGTTTGCCCTGTTCGGCAGTCAGGATGGCCCCCAAATCGTCCTGATGGTCCATCATCAGATCAAACCAACGGCGCAAGACCTGCGCGCGGTCCTTGGCAGTGCGTTTGGCCCAGGCCTTTTGCGCTGTCTGCGCGGCAGCAATTGCGGCGCGGGTTTCGTTCCTGCCGAGGTTGGGCACATGGCCGATCACCTCGCCCGTGGCGGGGTTGGTGACGGCCAGGCCGGTGTCATCCGCCTCGATCCACTGACCGCCCACAAGGGAGGCCTGACGCAGAAGGGTCGGGTCGTTGAGCTTGATCATGTCGACCTCTTACGGGGCAATGATCGGCGTGGCGGCCAGATCGGAGTCTTTCACCTCGGCGCCGACAAACTCGGTCCCGTGCTCGAACCAACTGCGTGGCGCGGCGGCCCCCCAAAGGGTCTGGCGTTGCGGGTCCTTGAGATCCCACTTGATCGGCTCGAGATCCGGATCGACGGTCTGATAGTCCGAGCAATAGATCTCGATCCGGTGACCGTCGGGGTCCAGGATGTAAAGGAAGAAGGCGTTCGAAATGCCGTGGCGACCGGGGCCGCGTTCGATGTTGTCGACATAGCCGGTGGTCGACATCAGATCGAGCAGGTCGATGATGTTGAGCGGTGTGGGCACCCAGAACGCCACATGGTGCATCCGGGGGCCTTTGCCGTTCGTGAACGCCATGTCGTGCACGCCGCCCTTGCGGTGCATCCAGGCCGCCCACAGACGCTTGCTCTCGTCGTCTTCGGTGTATTCGGTCACCCGGAAGCCAAAGTCGCTGTAGAAGGCCACGCTGTCGTCAACGTTGGACGAGAAGCAGTTGAAGTGATCGATGCGCAGCGGTTTGACCCCGCGATAGAGTGCGTATTTCTGATGGATCGGCTCCAGCCGGTCCATCTTGTGATAGAACTCCAACGGGATGCCCATGTTGTCCGATGTGAGCAGCGTGCGACCCTGATAGGGGCGCTCGACCCAGGATGTTGGGCGGCCCTTGGATCTGAAATAGGTCTCGGCCTTGTCCAGATCATCCTCGTCAAATGTTTTGAAGCCCATCACCTCGACCGTGCCGGGTTGATCCGATTTCTGCAGGATCACGCAGTGGTGGCCGCGTTCCTCCATCGCGCGCAGGTAGATATGGCTGTCGCTTTCATCCGAGACCTGCAAGCCCAGGATGTCGGTATAGAACTTGCGCGAAGTGGCCAGATCACTGACGTTCAGGCACACATGGCTCAGACGGATGGTGTTGAAATCAGGGTAGAGGTTGGGTGCGGGGATGGGCATCAAAGTCTCCTCGGTTTGCGTTCAGCGCCCAGAATTTTTCAAAAATTCTGGGCCATTTTCTTTGAAAGAAAATGGCGCGCGGGTCATAGGACGGGGAAAATCACGTTGGTTTGGCCGGTGCCGGAACTGGGGAAATACTCGGTCACAATCTCACACTTCCTGTTATAGCTGTCCCAGCCAAGCGCACCGTAAAGCATCGCAGTGTCGTGCATGGACCCTTCTCCACAGCAAAACGACGCATAATCGCCCAGCATCTTTAGGAAGGTGGCATGATCACCGGCCTTCCACATTTCAAGCACGTGCAAGTCCATCTGCCGGTTGAACTCGGAACTGATGGTAAAGGTGCCATTGTTGGCGGCGTAATCCTTGTTGGGCCAGATCTTGTGGCTGAGCGACCCGGACGCCACGAGCAACACCTTTTCGTCGCTGGCTTCGATCGCCTCACGGATGGCTTCGCCCACCACACGGCTTTCATCGTGATCATGCACTGTGGCCCAGGCGGCGATGGAAACCACCTTCATCTCATGTTCGCGGCTCATGAAGCGCATTGGCACCAGCGTGCCGTATTCCAGCTCCAGACTGTCCAGATGATGGCACAATGTATAGGCACCCTTGACGGATGCGGCCTTGGCTATGGCGTCCCCCAATTCAGGGTTGCCGTCATAAGCATAAGGCAGGTCCTGAATGAACTGCGGGAACTCGTTCGACGTGAACAACCCCTCGAACCGCGCATTGGCGTTGATGTGGAAGCCCGCGTTGATCACCCAATGGGTGTCGCAGATCACCACCGTCGTCGCGCCCAATTCCTTGGCGCGCCGTGCGATTTCGCGGTGACCGTCAATGGCGGCCTGACGCTTGCCCTTCACGGGTCCGTCCTGCTCGGACATGAGCATTGTGGGCACGTGGGTCATCTTGGCGGCGAGAACAATCTCTCCCATGGTCTCCTCCTGGAGTTTGAGTGGGGTTCGCGCGGTTTCTAGGGGCTCAGCCTTTGCCGAGCTGCATGATCTTGTGCTGACCGGTGGCAAAGCCGATGTGCTTTTGCTCCATGTAAAACTCGAACGACCAATCCCCGCCGTCGCGGCCTATGCCGGACGCCTTGGCGCCGCCAAACGGCGTCGGCAGGTGGCGGACGTTTTCCGAGTTCACCCAGATCATCCCGGCTTCCATTCGTTCGGTCATCCACAGGGCGCGGGTCAGATCGTTGGTCCAGACATATCCGGTCAGCCCGTATTCGGTGTCATTGGCGATGCTCAGCGCCTCTTCCGCGGTCAAAAAGGGGATCGAGGTCAGGACGGGGCCAAAGATCTCTTCACGCGCAATGCGCATGTCGTTGTTGGCGTTGGTGAACAAGGTGGGGCGGATGAAATAGCCCTTGTCGCCGACCTTTTCACCTCCTGCAGCCACGGTTGCGCCGTCTTCCTTCGCAAGGTCGAAATAGCTGGTGACCTTGTTGTAATGTTCTTCGGTCACAAGCGGGCCGATCTCGGTCGCGGGATCCAGAGGGTGGCCGACCTTGATGTTGTTCACACGCTCAATCAGCTTGGCCTCGAATTCATCTTTGATGGTGTCCTGCACCAAAAGGCGCGAGGACGAGGTGCAGCGCTCGCCATTGATCGAGTAGATCATGAAGATCACAGCATCCAAGGCACGATCTAGATCGGCATCATCAAAGACGATCACGGGGTTCTTGCCGCCAAGTTCCAGGTGATTGCGCTTGTGCGTGTCAGCGCCCTGTTTGACGATTTTGCTGCCTGTGGCGCTCTCACCGACAAAGGCGATGGCCTTGAGTTTTGGATGCTCGCAAAGCGCCTTGCCCGCGTCGGGTCCAAAGCCGTTCACGGTATTCAACACGCCTGGTGGCAAACCGGCCTCTTCGGCGATCTCTACTAGCAGGCGGGCGGTCAGGGGGCTGTCTTCGGCGGGTTTGTGAACCACGGTGCAGCCGGCCGCCAAGGCGGGCGCGATTTTCCAGGTGGACAGCATGAACGGCGTGTTCCACGGGGTGATCACACCAACTGGCCCCAGGGGCACGCGGGTGGTGATGTTCATCAGAGTGGGCGATTTCAGGTGCTGACCGTCGCGCGCCTGCACGACCTGATCGGCAAAGAACCGAAAATTCTCAGCCCCGCGTAACGCGGCCTTTGACATGAACCGCCAGGTTTGGCCGGTGTCCCAGCACTCGCACAGCGCAATTTCCTCGGCACGTGCCTCGATCGCTTCGGCGACGTTGAGCAGGATGCGACGACGCTCGGTTGCGGGCATGTCGCGCCAGGCAGGAAAGGCATCATGTGCGGCCTGTGCGGCGGTGTCGATGTCGGCGGCTGTGCCATGAGCCACGTCGCAGATCACCGACTTGTCGACGGGCGATGTGGTTTGAAACACGCCACCCGATCCGTCGCGATCCTCGCCCGCGACGCGGTTCTTGATGCCCGAGGCTTTGAAACGCGCCAGATGGCCGGCCAGTTTTTCGATGTTGGTGTCCAAGGCGCTCATGGATCAGCTCTCCTGCTTGGTCGCGGTCAGGTGGTCCCGGATGGTCCCGGTCTTGGGCGACAGGTCGGGGTCGATGTCGCGCATCTCAAGCGAAAGCGCGATGGAATGATGGGCAAAGGCGGGTTCGAGATAGGTCTTTGCCGCCTCAAAAATCCGCTGCGTTGCGTCGCGTTTGACGTCGTCAGGACGGCCCGCGCGCAACCGGATCGAGATGTCGATGAAACCATGCGCAGGGTTGCCATCGGCAATGGCATAGTGATCGACGCGCGTGGCCCGGACGCGGATGCCAGGCATGGGGAATGTGTCGATCTCTGCCGCTGTGGCCCGGATGCATTCGCACAGGCCATCCATGTCGACATGGTCGGCCAGATTGCCGGAATATTCGACGTGGAAATGGGGCATGGTTCCTCCTTCAGTTAGTAAACATGTTTAGTAATTTGCGAGTCGCCTGTCAAGTGTTTGCTTTGTTAATCTTTGCAATTTTCCAATCTGCGCTCTAGAAGGCAATCATGACGCAAGATAGCCAAACAAAAAGCACCTCGCGTGCGCTGCCAATTGCACTGCTTAGGGCACGGGAAACCGTGATGGCCCCCATTCGTGACATGCTGCAGGACATCCATCTGACCGAGCAGAAATGGCGCATCCTGCGTGTCCTGCACGAGATGGGCGAGGTCGAACAGAGCACAATCTCGAAAGAGGCGTGCCTGCTGCTCCCCAGTCTCACCCGCATTCTGCGCACGATGGAGGCGGACGGCCAGATTGCGCGTCGGCAGGACACCGACGACAAGCGTCGGACCAAGGTCAAGATCACCGATGCCGGTCGACAGATCCTTGAGGCGAACTTGGGTACATCGCTTGCCATCTACACCACCATCGAAGAGCAGATGGGACAGGATAAACTGGACCAGCTGCTGGACCTTCTGGAAGAATTGCAGGCGGTCAAAGTCTGACCCCGTCGATGGACGACGGGGCCAAAGGGCGATCAAGCCGCGGACAACCCGTTATCGAGCGCTGACAGGATCTTGTTCACATCGTCCGTTGTGATGATCAGCGGCGGCGACAAGATGATGTTGTTGCCCGACACCCGAACCATGACGCCATCTTCGTAAGCCGCTTTTTGCACTTGCAGAGGCACGTGCTTGGCGATGGGTGTTTTGCTGTCGCGGTCCGAGACCAATTCTAGCGCAGACATCAGGCCCTCGCCCCCGCGCACATCGCCCACGATATCATGCTTTTCCTTCAGCTTCTGGAGGCCCGCAAAAAGCTCATCCCCACGCGCGGCTGCGTTTTCCCAGATGCGCAGGCGCTTGATTTCTGACAGCGCGGCCAGGGCCGCCGCCGCTCCAACCGGGTGGCCGGAATAGGTATAGCCCTGATCGACCGAGGCCTTGCCGGTGGTGTCGCTTTCAAACACCTCGGCCACGGCGCCGGAAATCATCGCGGCGCCAAAGGGGAAGTATCCGTTGGTGATCGCCTTGGCAGTGGTCATGATATCGGGTTGCACGCCCCAATGCCGCGCGCCGCTTTCACTGCCGGTGCGGCCGAATGCGGTGATGATCTCGTCCGAAATCAACAGGATGCCGTGCTTTGAGCAGAGCTCGCGCACCATCGGCATGAAGCTTTTGTGCGGTGGGATCACGCCGCCGGCCCCCAAGACGGGCTCCATGATAAAGGCCGCGACGGTACCCGCGCCCTGAAACGCGATCTCGGCCTCCAGCGCTTTGACGCAGAGTTGCGCCAGGCGTTCCGGGTCGGTTTCATCGAACGGGTTGCGGTATGTCCAGGGTGAGGGCACGTGGAAACAACCGGGCATCATCGGCTCGTAGGCGGCGCGGAACTTCTGGTTTCCGTTCACGGATGCAGCCGCGAAATGGGTGCCGTGATAGCCCTGTTTCAGGCTGATGAATTTGGTGCGCCCGGCCTCGCCGCGAACCTTGTGATACTGGCGCGCCATCTTCAGTGCGATTTCAACCGAATCTGATCCGCCCGAGGTAAAGAAAGCCCGCGTCAGGCCGTCTGCTTCGAAGAACTGCGCCAGCTCATAAGACAGCTCGATCGCCTTGTCGTTCGAGGTTCCCCGGAAGGTCGAGTAATAGGGCAGGGCGTTCAACTGGTCGGCAATCGCCTGCTTCACCGGCTCGCAGGAATAGCCCAGGTTTACATTCCAAAGGCCGCCAACCGCATCAAGCGCGCGGTGCCCATCCACATCAACGATATGTACGCCCTCACCTCCGGTCAGGATGGTGGGCGGGTTCTTTTGGCTGTCTGCGGGATGCGCCATCGGGTGCCAGAAATGGCGGGCGTTGTTTTCCTTCAGAAAGTTGGAATCTTTCATGTCAGGTCTCTCCTCGGACGTGTTGCGGGCGACGGCATGTTCCGTCGGCTAGGGGTGAAATTCGGGTGGAAAAGCCTCGGGCACCTGGCCGCCAAAAATGGCAGTCAGATCCTTGGCCAGAGTGTGCAGGGCGGCCAGAATGACGGGCACGCGATCGTCTGAGGCGCGGTTCTCTGGCATGGCAAAGGCCACGGTGCCAATGGCCACGCGGTCGATCCCAAAAATGGGCGCGGCAAAGCCGTGAACACCCATTTCATAGCTGCCATTGCTGTTTGACCATCCCCGATTCCGGATCGTCTCGACCTGCGCTCGGATCTGATCCGGGTCGGTCAGCGTTTCCTTGGTGAAGTTCTGCAACTCGCCACTGTTCACCTGGGTCATCAGCGTAGGCGGGCCATAGCATAGCATGCTCAAGCCCGACGCGGTGGCATTGATGGGCATGACTTCGGTCGGATCAAGGCTGACCCGCACGGTGTGTTTGGTGGTTTCCACCACCAATGCGGTCTGCAGAATGTCCTTTTCCAGAAACGAGAGGTGCAGGCTTTCGCCGACCTCCTGCATGGCAGTCTGCATTCTCAGACGCGCGGCATCCAATCGTGGGTTCGCGGCCTCGCGCAGCGCGGCAAGTCGGATCGCGGCAGGCCCAATCGCGTAATATTTGGTCAGGGGATTCTGTTCGATCAGGCCAAATTCCTCAAGCGAACGCAGGTGCCGCAAGACGGTCGCTTTGTTCGCTCGGGCCAGACGCGCCAGCTGACTCAGCCCAATCTCGGGTCGAGAGGCGGAAAAAAAGTCAAGCAATTTTAGGGCGTTAAGGGCCGTTCCCATTCGAATTCTCTCCTTGGCACACGTTATTCTTGACAGAATGCAGTTAACAACGCAACATTATATTTGTTAACGCGGTTCATTTATTGAACCAACCTTGGGAGGTGTCAATGAAGAAAATTCTCGCAGCTGCGGCTTTTGCAGCATCCGCAACCGCCGCTCTGGCCGAGTATCCTGAAAAGCCTGTGACCTTTGTGGTTCCGTGGCCTCCGGGTGATTTGGAAGACGTGCTGACCCGCATGATCGCGGATGAATTCCAGTCGATGTATGGCGTGCCTGCCGCGGTGGTGAACAAGCCCGGCGGTGGCGGTGGTCCGTTCCCGGGCGCAGTCGAAGTCGCCACTGCTCCGGGTGACGGCTACACCGTTGGCTCGTTCGTGATCGGCGTTCCGGTCATCGGGCCCGAGATCGGCATTCCGGAACTGAACCCCAATCCGTTTGACCCGATCGGGATCTTTCTGACCTATCCGTTCGTGATCGCGTCCAGCAAAAGCGCACCCTATTCGAACTGGGAAGAACTGGCCGCGCACGGCAAGGACAACGATCTGGCACTTGGTCACTTTGGCTCGGTCCTGCCGCCCACTCAGGTGACATTCGCCGCAGCGGTTGGCAGTGGTTTTGACTTTGCCAGCGAAGCGGCCTTTGACGCGCTGGATTGCAACACTCTGGCGTCGGGCGATGTGGATGTGATCAACACCACTCTGCAACTGATCCTGCCGTGCCTGGATGACGTGAACGTTCTGGCCAGCATCGGTGGCGAGCGCATTTCGTTGATCCCCGACACCCCGACAGTGGTCGAGATCAACCCGGATCTGCCGCTGGCCCTGTGGAACGGTCTGTTCGTGCACAAGGACACCCCGGCTGATGCGCGCGAAAAGATCAGTGCTGCTGCTCAGAAAGCGTTGTCGTCGGACAAGGCCAAGGAACTGGCGAAAGAGACCGGCGCACTGGTCTACTGGCAGGATCCGGATGCCTCGAACGCGCAGATCGAGCAGGACAAAGCATCCTTCGCAAAAATCGCCGAGATCCTGGGCGAATAACATCTGATGGGGCACGGGTAATTGACCCGTGCCCTATTTCACAAAGGGAGGGGACGGAATGATCGCAAAAACACTCCAGGACATGTTCCGCCGGTATCGTCGGCCGGGCGACATCGTCTTTGCCGTGGTCTTTCTGGGTTTTGCCCTGTTCCTTCTCAGTCAGCTAGGGACGGAAACCAAGGTGGTGAAACGCACCAAGTGGTTTGCTCAACCTGCGCTTTGGCCCACCGTGGCGATCTGGGGCATGGTGATCTTCAGCTCCTTGCACCTGCTGAGTTCCTTTCTGTCCCCCCGTATTCCGGGCCGCTGGAAAGAGGTGGGGTTTTGGCTGCTCTCACTGGAGTACGTCGCCTATTTCCTGATCTACGTGGTTGCAGTGCCCTGGCTGGGCTACCTGCCGTCAACGATCCTGTTTGTTGTGTTCTTGAGCATCAGAACGGGGTTTCGCTCGGCTGGCGTTCTAAGCCTTTCAGTTGTCTTCGCTATTGTTGTGGCCGTGCTGTTCCGGGCGCTGCTTCAGGTCAACATCCCGGCGGGACGAATTTATGAGCAGTTGCCGGATTCAATCCGCGTCTTTGCCCTGACTTACCTGTGAGGTTTTCATGGACAACCTGATCTCCGGTTTTGCGATCCTGGCCCAATGGCAAGTGGTTGTCGCCCTGATCATCGGATCGGTGGGCGGCGTGATCATCGGCGCCTTGCCCGGCGTGGGCGCGGCTGTGGCCATCGCCATCCTGCTGCCGGCCACCTTTGCCTTTGAGCCCATCGTTGGGCTGACGCTGCTGTTGGGGATCTACGGCTCATCCATGTACGGCGGGGCGATCCCTGCCATTCTGATCAACACCCCCGGAACGGCCGTCAACGCGCTGACCACCTATGACGGTTACCCGATGACCAAACGGGGAGAGGGGCACCGGGCGCTGTCGCTGGCCTATTCCGCGTCTTTCTTTGGCGGTATTTTCTCGATCCTTTGCCTGATCATCCTGTCGCCGGTTCTGGCCTGGATCGCACCACATTTCGGCAGTCGCGAGATTTTCCTGGCCGCCTTCATGGGCATCCTGCTGGTCGTGCTGGCGCATCGTGGACAGACGTTTTCGGCGGCGATGCTGGCAAGCTTTGGCATCTTTTTGAACACCGTCGGACTGGAGCCGGTCAAGTACACCAAGCGCTTCACCTTTGACCAAAGTTGGCTGTCGTCCGGCATCAACCTGATCGTGGTGGTTCTTGGCCTCTTTGCTATCAGCCAAGCGCTGTTGCTGCTGGTTGACCGCGACCATGCCCCCGGCGAGGCGCATGTGAAGGGGAACATATTTGCGGGCCTCAAAGAGCTGTTGGGTCTGAAGCGCATCGCAACAGTATCGTCATCTTTGGGCGTGCTGATGGGAATGGTGCCGGGAACAGGAGAGTTCACGTCGCAATTCCTGTCTTACACCTATGCGCAGAAGACGTCGAAAGACCCCGACAAGTTCGGCGATGGTTCACCCGAGGGGCTGGTTGCGTCCGAGGCGGCCAACAACGCCGTACCGGGTGCCGCGATGATCCCGCTCTTGGCGCTTGGCATTCCGGGTGAGGCGCTGACCGCGATGATGCTGTCGGTGTTCTATGTCCACAACGTGATCCCCGGTCCGCAGCTCTTTGCTGATCAGATGGACTTTGTCATGGCGCTATACATGGCGCTGATCTTGCTCAATGTGATCGTGTTGGTATTCCTGCTGTTCTCGACCAACTTGCTGCTCAAGATCATCCAGATCCCGACGCGGTTTTTGGGTGTGATGATCCTGACCCTGTCGTTTGTCGGCGTGTTCAGCCTGCGCAACTCGGTCACCGATTGTGCGATTGCAGCCGGGTTCGGGGTGTTCGGATTGATTTTGAAACGCCTGAACCTGCCGATCGTACCGATCATCCTGGGCATGGTTCTGGGTGGCATCATGGAGGTCAAACTGCGCAGCGCGATGGCGCGCGTCAAATCCCCGCTTGATTTCATCGACAGGCCAATCGCCGCAATCCTGTTCGTGATGATCTTGCTGATCATCGCACTGCACATTCGCACACTGGTGCAAGAGCACCGCGATCGCCTGAAACCACAGCCCTTGGGCGACGAAGACACGACACAACAAGGATAATCCGATGGATCAACCTTCGATTGATGCGCTGCGGGCGCAGGCCGTCGCTCCGCGCGGTCACTTTATCAACGGCGAATACCATTCCGGTGAAACGGGTGCACAGATGGAGGTGTTGTCCCCCATCGATGGCCAGCCGCTGACCCAGATTGCAGATGGCAGTTTGGCGGATGTGGATGCAGCTGTTCGCGCTGCGCGGGTGGCATTTGAGGATGGCCGCTGGTCGCGCATGGCCCCTGCTGGACGTAAGAACGTGCTGTTGAAACTGGCCGACCTGATCGAGAGCCGCGCGCTGGAACTGGCTGTTCTGGGCGTGCGCGACAATGGGACCGAGATCAACATGGCGCTGAAGGCCGAAGCTTATTCAGCCGCCGCCACATTCCGCTACTACGCCGAAGCCATCGACAAGCACTATGGTCAGGTGGCGCCAACGAGCGAGGATGTGCTGGGCCTGATTCACCATGCGCCTGTAGGCGTGGTGGGTGCCATCGTGCCGTGGAATTTCCCCCTTATGATCGGCAGCTGGAAGATCGCGCCCGCGCTCGCCATGGGCAATTCGGTGGTGTTGAAACCGTCCGAGACCGCGTCGCTCAGCCTGCTCAAGATCGCAGAGTTGGCGGCAGAGGCCGGCGTGCCCGATGGCGTCTTCAACGTGGTCACCGGGCGCGGTGCGGTGGTGGGTGAGGCGCTGGCGCTATCGATGGATGTCGACATCATGGTGTTCACAGGATCCGGCCCGACGGGGCGACGGTTGCTGGAATATTCCGCGCGGTCCAACCTGAAACGCTGCTATCTGGAACTTGGCGGCAAATCCGCCAACATCGTCTTTGCCGACGCGCCTGATCTGGCTGAGGCGGCCAAGGTTTCAGCTGCTGGCATCTTCCGGAACTCGGGTCAGGTCTGCGTTGCAGGCTCTCGGCTTTTGGTGCAGCAGGACATTTATGAGGATTTTGTGGCCGAAATCACCCGCCATGCCGAGGCCTTCAAGGTTGGCGATCCGCTGAACCTTAGCAGCCAGATTGGCGCGGTCCACAGCCTGCCCGAGCTTGAGGCGAACCTGCGGTTTGTCACCAAAGCCGAAGGCGAAGGCGCCGAGCGGCGCACCGGCGGGGACCGTATTCTGACCGAGACCGGCGGCTATTACATGGCGCCCACGGTTATGGCCGGGGTCAAGGAAACCGACACCCTTTTTCAAAGCGAGGTCTTTGGTCCCGTTTTGGCGGTAACACCCTTCACCGACGAAGCCGATGCGATCCGTCTGGCCAATGCCACTGTCTATGGTTTGGCGGGGGGTGTCTGGACTGCAAACTTGGGTCGTGCGCATCGCATGATCGCGGGCATTCGGGCCGGCGTTGTGCATGTGAACACCTATGGCGGGGCGGACTTGACAGTGCCACTGGGCGGTGTTGGTCAGTCGGGCAACGGCCACGACAAGTCGCTGCATGCGCTGGAGAAATACACCGACCTCAAAACCGCGTGGATCAAACTCTGACCAAGGGATGAACCGATGAGCCTGCCTGCGAAATCCTCCGAGTTGATCGAAAGTCGCGCCCGTCTTTTGGGGCCGAACGTATCGACCTTTTACGACGAACCCCTGCATGTGGTCCGCGGCGAAGGCGTCTGGCTGTGGGATGCGGATGGACGCAAGTATCTGGATTGCTACAATAACGTGCCCCATGTGGGTCATTGCAATCCGCGCGTGGTCGAGGCGATCTGCCGTCAGGCGGCAACGCTGAACACCCACACGCGGTATCTGCACGATGGCATTCTGGAATATGTCGAAAAGCTGACCGGCACGATGGACGCCGCGCTTGACACTGCGATCCTGACCTGCACCGGGTCCGAGGCGAACGACATTGCCCTGCGGATGGCCGAAGGGATGACCGGCAAACGCGGCATCATCGCTACGGACGCGACCTATCACGGCAATACGTCTTTGGTCAGTCAACTGAGCCGCTCGAACGTGCCAACAGTGGGTTTTGGACTGGATCAGTTCTTTCGCTTTGTTGAGGCGCCCGACAGCTATCGAAATCCGGACCCGGACGGAACCAAGTTTGCCGAGGCGGTTGCCGAGCAGATCCAAGCGCATGAGACATCAGGCGTTGGCTTTGCCGCGTTGATCATCTGCCCGTATTTCCTGAACGAAGGGTTCCCGGATCACCCCGATGGTTGGCTCAAACCCGTAGCCGAGGTCGTGCGCAAGGCGGGCGGGTTGCTGATTTGTGATGAGGTGCAATCTGGCTTTGGCCGCACCGGCACCCATCTATGGGCGCATCAGAAAATGGGCGTGGTTCCGGACATCATTACCTTGGGCAAACCCATGGGAAACGGTCATCCGGTGGGTGGGGTTGTGACCCGGTCCGAGATTTTGGTGACCTTTCGCAAAGGGTATCGTTACTTCAACACCTTCGGTGGCAACCCGGTGTCCTGCGCCGCAGCCATGGCCGTGTTGGAGGAGATTGAGGATAAAAGACTGCTCGCCAATGCCAAAACCGTTGGCGAACACGCGCGCCGGCGTTTGGGTCAGCTTGCGGAAAAGCACGAGGTGATTGGCGATGTGCGCGGCTCTGGCCTGATATTCGGGGCCGAGATGGTGACGGACCGAGACAGCAAAGACCCCGCCAGCGATTACACCGACAGGGTGATCAACGCGCTCAGGCACAAGGGGATCATCCTGTCCAAGCTAGGGCGCCACAAAAACGCGCTCAAGATCCGCCCGCCCATGCCGTTTTCCATCGAAAACGCGGACCTGTTGATCGACACGCTGGACGAGGTTCTGGCAGCAACACCCGTTATCCGATGAGCGGCGTAGTGGACCAGGCGCTGGAGCTGTGGGGGCTTTCGGGTTCTCAGGTGACCTTGATTGCGACGCGTGAGAACCACGTTTACCGCGTGGATCGAGAGGATACCTCCTTTGCGCTGCGCCTGCACCGACGTGGACTGCACTCGAACGCGGCTTTGCAGTCCGAATTGGCATGGCTTTCGGCTCTCGGGGGGGATGGGATCGGGGTGCCGACACCTTTGGCCGCCTTGGACGGGCAGAATTTGCACACGGTCGACGGCATCCAAGTTGACGTCCTAAGCTGGCTGCCGGGACGCCCCCTTGGGTCGACCTCAGCCGGGATTGATCATTCGGACAGCCCGGCCGTGTTCCGCGCAATTGGGCGAGAAATGGCCCGGTTTCATCGAGCAAGCGATAGGTGGACCCCACCTGCGGCGTTTTCGCGGTGGTCCTGGGATCGTGCGGGCCTGTTGGGGGATGCCCCGCTTTGGGGTCGGTTCTGGGAAAATCCAACCTTGACCGGTGACGACAGCGAACTGCTGACAAGATACCGACGGGTGGCCAACACAGACCTCGCACAAATGGAGGCATCGCTGGACTATGGTCTGATTCACGCCGATCTTGTGCGGGAGAACATCATGACAGACGGCCAGAACGTGCGTTTCATCGACTTTGACGATGCGGGCTTTGGCTTTCGGCTGTTCGACATTGCGACCGCATTGGTCAAGAATTTGAACGAGCCGGATTACCCATTGCTCAAGGACGCATTGCTGGACGGATACCGTCAGGAACGGGACATCGACACTGCGTTGCTAGACCTCTTTTTGTCGCTTCGCGCGGTCACTTACGTGGGTTGGATAACACTTCGTCTGAGTGAAGAGGGCGGGCCCGCGCGCAACACACGATTTATCGAAACAGCCAGAACCGTTGTGTCAGAATACCTGAACCGGTCGGCACATGGGGAGGGATGAGATGACAACCAAGACAATTTTGTTGATCGGCACCTATGACACAAAAGAACCCGAAATGCGGTTCATCGAACAGGCGGTTCGCGAACAGGGCGCCCAGGTGTTGACGATGGATGTTTCCGTTCTGGGTGATCCGAAGACGCCAACCGACATCTCAAAACACGACGTGGCTGCCGCCGGGGGCATGACAATCGATGAAGTGATCGCACTTGGGGACGAGAACAAGGCGTTCCGCGTGATGTCGGCAGGCGCAGCCAAGGTTGTGGCCCAGGCCCATACCGCAGGTCGGTTCGATGGGATGCTGGCCAACGGTGGGACGATGGGCACCGATCTGGCACTTGACTGTGCGCAGGCGTTGCCCATGGGGGTGCCGAAATACATCGTCTCAACCGTCAGCTTCTCTCCTTTGATCCCGCCGCACCGTTTGGCGCCGGACATCCAGATGATCCTCTGGGCCGGGGGGCTTTACGGCATGAACTCAATCTGCAGATCCTCTCTCAGCCAAGCAGCTGGTGCTGTGGTCGGGGCCACCAAAGCAGCCATTGCGCCGGACCGGAGCAAACCCCTTATTGGGATGACCAGTTTGGGCTCATCCTGTCTTCGTTATATGAAAACTCTCAAACCTGCGCTGGAAGAGCGAGGATTCGAAGTGGCCGTATTCCACTCTACCGGCATGGGGGGCATGGCGTTTGAGAAACTGGCAGGCGAAGGGGCTTTTGCCTGCGTCATGGACTTTTGCATGCAGGAGTTTGGCAACCTCATGGCCGGATCGGTTGTCTCGAGCGGTGAGGACCGGGTGACAAATGCGGGGCGCGTGGGCACCCCCCAGATGGTGGCACCTGGGGCATTGGATTTGCTGGATTTTGCAGGTTGGCAAGAGATACCCGAGGCTTATGCCGATCGCCCGTTTCACGAACACAATCGGCTGATCAAAAGCTCGGTTTTTAGTGGCGGCGAGCGTCGGGCCTGGGTGCGAGAACTGGCCAACCGGCTAGGTGCTGCAACCGGTCCGGTTCATTTCTTCTTGCCGACCCAAGGCGTTGAGGCCTGGGACAAAGAGGGTGAAGAAGCCTACGCACCGGAAGCGCTTGCAGACATGGTCGACGAGGTGCGTAAAATGATGCCTGGGGTGGTTCCAACAACCGAGGTGGATGCCCACATCAACGACGCAGAGTTTTGCGAAGCTGTCCTTCGTGTTTTTGATGCCTGGGTGGATGATGGTACTGTAAGCGTCGGCTCCTAGGGGCCTGACCCCAAAAGCCATTGAACGGACACAGGCTTCAGTCGCGTTAGCATAGCTCCAGGTGGCCACCTGGTGCTATGCTATGATGACATATCCAATACCCGACCTTGATTACTCTTGTTGCATCCGCTGCTTGCGTTTGCGCGGCCAGAACACACCCGGCCGATCTGCTTCCGGCTGTGACTTAGTCTAGCCATTCATGCCTCAAGCATTTCCAAGATGGCGTCGGTCATTTCAACCGTGTTCGCGGCTCCCCCCAAATCGGGTGTCATTACGCCTTGGGTCAACACGGCATCTACGGCGGCCTCAATCCGCTGTTCGATCCGGGGCAGGCCAAAGCTATAGGTGAACATCATGCCGACCGACAGGATGGTACCGACGGGGTTGGCTATACCCTGTCCGACAATATCGGGCGCCGACCCGGCGGTGCTTTCGTACATGCCAAATACCTGCCCCTGGTCGGGGTTCGCGCTGAGCGAAGCCGAAGGTAACATGCCAAGCGATCCGGCATAGACTGCTGTCAGATCGCTGAGCACGTCCCCCAATTGATTGCAGCCGATCACCACGTCGAAGTCACCCGGCCGCATCATCAATTGATAGGCGCAATTGTCCGCAAACATGTTTTCAAACTCGACATCGGGATAATCGCGCGCCACGTCGCTTACCACGTCGCGCCAGAGTTTGTAGCTTTCCATCACGTTGGATTTGTCGCAGCTGACCAGCCTTCCGCGCCGTTGCGCTGCCAGCTGAAAGCCGCCATGGGCAAAGCGCGTAACCTCGCCCTCGTCATAGGCGGTCAGGTCATAACCCTGACGCAGGCCGTTGATCTGCCGCTGTCCGCGCTCTGAGGCAAACATCGCGCCGCCGCACATCTCGCGCAGGATCAGAACGTCCGCTCCATCAACTATGTCGCGGCGAAGCGGTGAACGATGCATCAACGGAACACGGGCGCGGGACGGACGCAGACCCAGATAGGTCTGCAGGTGATATCGCAGGTACATCAACCCATCCTGGCATTCTGCTCCACCAGGCACGCCAATGTTATCCCATTTGGGTCCGCCCACTGCCCCAACAAGTAACGCATCTGACCTGCGCGCCTTTTGCAGTACCTCGTGCGTGCAAAAACTGCCATGAACGTCCCATGACGCCCCATGCAACAACCCGTGCTCAACCTGCAGGTCAATGCCCGCATGCCTGGCCTGGTGACGCGCCACCCGCAGACCCTGTTCCAAGATTTCCGGACCGATCCCATCGCCGCCCAGGGCCAGCACATGTCTATCCACAAGTCATTCCCGCATTGTAGTTTGGGCCAGCATCGCGCGGAGAAAAGTCAGGGGAAAGACCGAAACAGAGAATGCAGATCATTCTACAAAGGAATGCAGCAGCAGATCAGATATCGATGTCATGGGGGAGCCAGGGAAATCTGGTTTCGCGATCCTTGCGCCAGGTTAGGTGACTTTGGCGTTGGAAAGGGGGCGCATTTTCGACGCGATGCAAGGCGCCGTCTGTCAAAAGATCTGTGGTCATTTGCTCAGGGAGATAGGCAGATCCCCCCTGTTTCAAAAGGTGCGACATCGCCCAATCTGGATTGGAAAACGAGACGGACGCGGACTCGTCGCTCGGCCAATTCTCGGTATGTTGGGCGCGGACAGATGCGCCGTAGTCGACATAAATATAGTCCGGATGCCATTCAACAGCCTTGCGAGGGCGGCTGGAGACCTGGATTAAATTGCAGGTTGCAAATGGCCTGCTCACGACCTGTGGCCCGGTCAGCGGCTCGGTGAGCAATGCTGCATCGCACATGCCGCTTTGTAACCAGGACTGCGCGTTCGAGGTCTGAGCTGTCCAAACCTCAAGCGCGGTGTCGGGGTGACGCACGCGAATGGTGTCAGCCCAATCCTGCCCCAGCCCTGTCCACAGCCCAGGGTCGCAGGCCAAGCTGAATACGGTTGTCACGCCATGGGGCAGACTGATCCTGGTGCGAGCGTTATCCCAACTGCGGGCGATAACTTGGGCCTGCTCGAGAAAGGTAAAACCCTCTTTCGTGAGCGTCGCCCCTTTCCGCGACCGGATCAGCAACTGCGCTCCAAGCGCCTGCTCCAACCCGTCCAGCCGGGCCGATACGGCGGACTGGGTCACATTCATCTCTTCTGCCGCCCGGTTCAGGTTCCGGGTGCGCACAACGCTCAAAAAGGTTTGGATCGCCGAAATGTTCATGGGCAGATAATGAAAGAAAAACGAATTATAGAATAGAATAAATCCGTTTTCCTGACTTAAATATTTCTGGCACCCTTGGAGAAAGGGAGGCCGTACAAATGGAATTTAGCATTCAGTTGTCCGCCGATTATCCGGATAAATCCTATGGAGGGGACCGGGTCTATGCAGACATGTTGGAGCAGGCTAAGCTGGCCGATCGGTTGGGTTTTGACGCTGTCTCGGTTACCGAACACCATCTGATCAACTGTTTGATGATGCCCGCGCCCTTGCAATTTGCCGTCAAGATCGCGGCGCATACGCAACGCATCAAGATCATGACCTCGATTGTGGTATTGCCACTACATGACATGCGCACCTACGCCGGAGAAGTCGTGGTGGCCGACATCTTTACCGAAGGGCGGTTGATGCTGGGCGTCGGGCGTGGCGCCTTCAAGTACGAGATGGAGCGTCTTGGCGTCCCGATGGATCAGACGCAGGCGCGGTTCAATGAATCGCTTGATGTGTTGCAGGCGCTGCTAACCCGGGAAGAGGTGGCCTGGGATGGTGAGTTCTATCAGTTCGACCCCATCACCATCATGCCACGCCCGATGCGCCCCGGCGGGCCGCAGATGATGATGGCTGTGATGAACCCTGAAGGGATCTATAATTGCACCAAGCGCGGATTTCACATTCAAACCACGCCGCTGGCAGGCAATCATCAGTTGCTGCTGGATCAGGTGGGCGGATTCCACCGTGCCAAGGCCGAGATGGGTGAGGGGGGGCGTGATCTGACTCTGTCGCTGTCGCGGGTTGGGTTTGTGGCGGGTTCACAGGCGGATCGACAGGCCAAGGTCGCGGCGGCGCATCGCTACTACAGCCGGTTCGACAACGTCTTCACGGGACCCGGGCTGGTCGATGGAGGCATGATCCGAGAATTGCCGCGCAAACAGACGGTGGACGAGCTGGCCGACAGCCTGCTTATCGGCACCCCGCAAGAAATCATCGACAAGCTGGCCCCTTATGCCGAACTGGGCATTGACCGCGTCATTGTGAACGTGAACTTTGGCTGCGATGCGCAAGAGACGCTGGATGCCATCCAATGTTTCGGCGAAGAGGTGATGCCCCATTTCACCGGGCGCCCTGCGGTTGCTGCCGAGTGACCGGAACAAATGACAAAAGGACGACAATCATGCCCATCATCCGTGTAGAAATGTTTTCCGGCCGCAGCGAAGAACAAAAGCGCGCGCTGGTTCGCGATTTGACCGATGCATTTGTGGGGGCTGCGGGCGGCAATCCCGACAGTGTTCACGTCGTGATCACTGATGTGGACAAGAGCAATTGGGGCTCTGGCGGGCAGCTGTGCTCGGACAAATTTCCGGACTAGGGGACTGCCATGACAGATGTGATTGATTGCGAGTACACGGTGCAGGGCGAAGGCCCGCCCCTGTTTCTGATCCACGGCATTGGCGCGGCGCGCAGCACATGGGCGCGCGCCTTGCCCACACTGGTCCGCCATTTCACGGTGATCACATATGACCTGCGCGGTCATGGCGCCTCACCCATGCCGGAGGGGGAATTTGGGCTGAATGAGCTGGTGAATGATCTTGAAGCTTTGCGCGCCCGCACCGGATACGAAAAGGCCCATTTTGCGGGGCATTCTTTGGGTGGCATGATTGGTCCGGCGTATGCGGTGAAACACCCGGATCGGGTGCTGTCGCTTGGGCTGTTGTCGACGGCCGCCTTTCGGACCAAGGATGACAGCGAAAAAGTCTGGGGTGTTGTCCATGCAATGGAGGAAAAGGGCATCCCGCAGGTTCTGGAGACCCTTACCGCGCGCTGGTTCACCGACGACTTTCTGGCCGCACACCCGGACGTTGTGCGCAACCGTCTGAAACAGGTGGTCGAGACCGACCCAGATGTCTTTCTGAACGTCTTCCGCATTTATGCGGGCACCGAAATGTCACCCTGGTTGGACCAAGTCACCGCGCCGGCGCTGGTTCTGACCGGAGAGAATGATGGTGGCTGCAATCCGCGTCTGAACCGTCTGATCGACAAAGCGTTGCCGAACTCGGGTTTGGTTATCCTGCCCGAATTGCGGCATTCAATCCTGCTTGAGGCCGGAGAGGTGGTCGCCGACCACCTGCACCGGTTCATCACCTCGTTGACTTAACCCAGACGTTCGAGGATGGCGCCCGTGTCCATTCCGGTGGTTGCACCATAGATCCGACCGCGCCCGGTGGGATTCAAGCGTGTGGCGACATAGGCATCCGATACTGCAGCAGTTGAAAAGCGCAACAGGACCGAGGCGGTCATCAAAGTGGCCAGGCTTTCCGCAAACCACCGGGCTTCTGCTTCGGCAGGAAGGGCAGGCCAGCGGGCCCAATGTTGATCCAGCGCGGCATCGTAGGTTGCGTTGGCTCCGCGTGCCTTGTCCAGATCGGCGCGCAAGGCTTCGCCGCATTCGGGTTCGCGCGTCAAGGCGCGCAGCACGTCCAGACAGATCACGTTGCCCGAACCTTCCCAGATCGAGTTGAGGGGGGTTTCCCGGAACAACAGGGGTAGGGGGGTGTCTTCGGTGTAACCAACGCCACCCAGACATTCCATGGCTTCGTAGACGATCGTGGGGGCCAGCTTGTTGCCCAGAAATTTGGACAAGGCAACAGCGATGCGGGCAAAGGCCATGTCTTCGTCCGAGCCGCTGTCAAACGCGCGCGCGATGTACAGGGCCAGCGCGGTGGTGCCTTCGAAGTCCAGTGTCAGGTCGGCCAGAACTGCGCGCATCATCGGCTGGTCGATCAGGCGACGTTGAAAGGTCGAGCGCCCTTTGACCCACCAATTCGCCTCGGCCAGGGCGCCACGCATCAGGCCCGCAGGCGCAATAGCCGTGCCCAACCGGGTGTGCTGTACCATTTCGATGATCGTGGGAACGCCGCGTCCTTCGTCGCCTACGCGATAGGCCAGTGTATCGTGGTATTCGATCTCGGACGAAGCATTGGCGCGATTGCCCAGCTTATCCTTGAGGCGCATCACGTGCATCGAGTTCCGCTCGCCTTCAAGCCAGCGTGGCACCAGGAAACAGGTCAGTCCACCGGGTGCCTGTGCCAATGTCAGGAACCCGTCGCACATCGGTGCCGAACAAAACCATTTGTGACCGCGCAGGCGATAAGCGTCACCGTCGGGAGTGGCGATGGTGCTGTTGGCGCGCACATCCGATCCACCTTGCTTCTCGGTCATGGCCATGCCGAGAGTAGCGGCGCGTTTTTGCTCGACTGGTTTCAGATCGGTGTCATACGCACGCGCTGTCAGCTTGGGACGCCAGATCTTTTCCAGCTCGGGTGCAAACGCCAGCGACGGCACAGCGGCATAGGTCATTGCAACGGGGCAATTCACACCGGGTTCGATCTGGCCAATCATATAGCTGCCAGCAACATAATGGGTGTGACCGCCTTTTGCGTTTTTCTCCCACGCGGCTGATGCGATCCCCGAAGAAAACGCCAGATCCATCAGCTTGTGGTACCCGGGGTGAAAACGAACCTCGTCCAAGCGGCGGCCCGAACGATCGAAGCTGATCAGTTTGGGTTCGACCCGATTGGCCTCGCGTCCAGCTTCGCGCATTTCGGCGCTGCCCAATTTGGCGCCCAAGTTGGCGAGGGCGGCTGTGTCGGCCTCGCTCAAAACAACGTGGTCACGTAGGATCGGGTCGGTTTCCCAAAGGTCAAAGCCATCACGGGGGATTGGCTGATTTTCCACTTCATGTGTGGGTAGATGGCTCATCGATGCTGACGCGGTCATGACACTCCCTTTCGTCTCTATCGTGCGTTCGCAGGCCCTGATTTCGGGCTTTGCAGGAAGGTGACACGGGCCCTTTTTGATTGCCTGTGTTTCGTTACGTCATCCGAAAGTGATGGGATTCGCCTGTTTTCCGAGACATGTGAATGACAACGAGCCGGCGTTCAAAAGTTGGGTTCTTCAAGCACTTTGGTGCAATTCTCCGACGTCGGTTTGTTGAAAAGTGGTATTAAAATCAAATGGTAACGCTGGTTTTGTCTGATGTGGCGATTGACTGCTGATAGGGTGCGGCGCTTGAACCAAGGCATCGTTCTTGGTGCTCCAATGTTGCCTATTTCAAGAAAGATACAGACCGGTTGGTCTGTTTTTGCCGCAACGTCACAAGCCCCGTTCGTACGCTAACTACTTTGAGAAAGCCCAAAGCGCTTTTAACGTCCGACAAACTCAGGGAGGATGACAGATGGCCGCTACGCATTCACGAGCCGAATTTCCGATTCAGGACGACGAACAGATCATCGAACAAACCGTTGGTGCTCTGTTGCGTGAAGTTGCGGCTGAAGTGCCGGACAGGTTGTGTCTGATCGAAGTGCACGATGATGGCAGTCGCGGCAGCACTTGGACGTTTGCTCAGATGCTGTCTGACGCCGAGCGATTGGCGCATGCCTTGCTCAGCCGGTTTGAGCCCGGCGAGAAAATCTGCGTTTGGGCCCCCAATGTTCCCGAGTGGATAATTTTGGAATTCGCGTGTGCGCTGTCTGGTCTGGTTCTGGTAACAGCAAACCCGGCCTATCAGGTGGGTGAGTTGAACTATGTTCTCAAGCAGTCGGGCTCGGTGGCATTGTTCCTGACGGAAAGCTATCGCGGCAATCCGATGGCCAAGATCGCTCAACAAGCGGTCGGGGGGCTAGAGGGCATTCGCGAGATCACCAATATCCAGGATCATGCGGCGCTGTATCATCAGGCCAGTCCAACTAGTGGTTTGCCTGAGGTCGACCCAATGTCGGCGGCACAGATACAATACACATCTGGCACCACGGGATTCCCCAAGGGCGCGATGCTGCACCATCTGGGCTTAACCAACAACGCGCGCTTTTATGCGCAGGCGCTGGATGTTGAACCAGGCTCTCATTGGGCCACCTACATGCCACTGTTTCACACCTCGGGCTGCGCCATGAGCCTTCTGGGCGCTCTGGCCAATCGCTCACCGCTCTTTGTTGTGAAGCTGTTCGATCCGGGCCCGATCCTCGAAATGCTTGAACGCGAGAAAGTGGTCTGGACCGGTGGTGTTCCCACTATGTTTGTTGCCATGCTCGAAGTGATGAAAGTTCGCAACTTTGATCTGAACAGTTTGCAAGTCGTGTCCTCGGGCGGCTCGATGGTTGCCCCGGAACTGGTTCGGACGGTGAAAGAGGTTTTTGGATGCGAGTTCGTGACTGTCTACGGGCAGACCGAATGCTCTCCATTGGTCACAATGACCAGACGCAGTGACACGATTGAGGACACGTGCACCACCATTGGCCGACCTTTGCCGCAAACCGAAGTGTCTATTCGTTCAGTCAGCAAGGGCACAGTCAAAGCTCTTGGGGAAACCGGAGAGATCTGTGTGCGTGGCTATGCCAAGATGTTGGGCTATCATGACAATCCGGAAGCCACAGCCTCGACTATCGACGCCGAAGGTTGGCTGCACACCGGTGACCTGGGACACTTGGACGAGCGTGGGTATGTAACGATCAACGGTCGTGTGAAAGAAATGATCATTCGCGGTGGAGAGAACCTGTTCCCGGCCGAGATCGAAAACACCCTTCTCGAGCACGAGGCCGTCGCGGATGTCGCTGTCGTGGGGTTGCCAGACGACAAATGGGGCGAAATCGTCGCCGCATTCATCCGCCCCGCAGAAGGGGCGGTTCTGAACGGCGACAGTCTCAAGGCGCATTGCCGTGAGCGGCTGGCGGCGATCAAGACGCCAGTGGTTTGGGCCAGCGTTGACAGTTTTCCATTGACCGGGTCTGGCAAGATTCAGAAATTCGCGTTGCGCGAAAACTATCTGAAAGGCGAGATCCAGAGCTTACCCTGAAGAGGCGGTTCGGGCGACCACATGGGGACGCCCGTCCAGCATGAAACTGTCGCCCGAAATCGTGATCGAATTGCCGGGTTTGACGTGGTCAAAGTCAAAAGTGCTGTCGGGCCCGAGGTTTGGTATCGACAGCACTGCGCTATAGATTTTGCCGTTACCGTCCTTTAGCAGCACAGTTGATCCATCCGTGCCTGGGATCACCTCGATGATTTCAGCTGTCAGCTGTTCGACCTTTGTATCACCAATCGCGGTTTCATTCTGCACTTGGGGTTGGCAAGCGATCAGTAGGATCGCGGCCAGAGCGGCAAAACTGAACTTCATTTAAGGGATCCTGATCTTTGGAGCAGTGGAAAACGAAATCTGCAGATAGGATCCCTTGCTGAACCTCGCAAGAGCAGGCGCCATGCTGCCCGGTATTATGGCGTAGAAAGCTGTCTGTGGCCTAAGCCGGGTTTCAGCCGCATGCCTGTCGCGACGACTTTATGACCGTTCAATTTTCGATCTGCGACAAGAGTTCCGGATTCACAACAAGATTGCGGACCCCATGGGCGTGATTTTCGTCAAAGACATTGTCTGACAGCCAGTCTCCTACTGTCGAAATGTTGATCCGGGCCACCTTGGGGCGAACACTCCAGCTGACTTGAAATGGGGACGCCTTTTCGTTGTAACCGGGACCCGTCGTTGACCCAGCATAGTTGACCGGTTCGCCCAGATCATTGGGCAGGTTTGGCACTTGATACAGGCCGTCTTGCTGCACCACGGCTGCCATCTTTGTAAAGTCCAGCGCAGTGCTGTCATTCACAAGTACGGCCACCACCGTTTCGACGCGCAGCTGCGGGTTGGTGATCTCTTCGTTCATACAAGAGCCAAGCGTTGGACCTGGTTGGACTTGAGCCGTCGAGTGGACAAAATGGATCTCGATCGTGTCTCCGGGAACCAGATCACCGTGCTCGCTTTGCCCGATCCTCTCGTCGATCGGCGCTGCTTCGGTCTCGGAAATCGACCCGTCATACTGAAACCCTGTCCCGTACCCCTCGCCATTCCCGTTGCCGGCAAAGGTTGTGAACTCACCCCCTTTGTGTTCGGCATTTTCGTGAAAGTGAATGTTGCACAGGTTCATTTGCGTGTAGTCCGGCGCAGTGCCGAAAGCCCGCGTATTGCTGCCTTGAGCGGCGTCTATGTCGCGGGGGGATTGCGGTCCAAACCCAGCACCAGAGGTGGCCGCAGCCAGATTTGCGCGTTGCTCTGCAATCGCTTCGTCCGAGACGCTTTGCCCTCCGTCAGAGGCCAAGGTCGGAAGGGGTGGGCTGGAAAAGACGCCCGCGGCGATGATTAATGCCAAGTTGAGTTGGGGGATCTGTGTCATACGAACCTCTGACTTGTGTACCTATTGAAAATTCATCAAGTTCTTTTGCCCGCGTGGACGTCTGGGTTTTGCATTCCCGAAGCAGGCAGATCTTCAAGACAAGCGAACTGGCTTTTCTATTCTATTTTTTGTCGTTATTGACAATATATTGAAAGACACCCACTTGTCATGGACATCATAGCTTGGGAATTGCACCAATGAAGAGATTACTGGTTTGGGCCGTTTCGGTTTGCCTCTTTGTGACCGCAGCCGCTTGGGTGGCTTACGCCAGTTGGTCGGGTATGTCCGAGCGGTTCGAAGCGTTGGAGCCCCCGGCGCCATCTCCAACCCAGGTTCGATGGGCGAAAGTAGAAGTGCAAGAATTGCGCGATTGGATCCACGGACAGGGCACAGCGCGGGCTGTACGGCGTCGACATTTGACATTTGAGGTGCCCGGCCGCGTTGTCGAGATTGCCGATGCCATGCGTGAAGGAGCTCGAGTCCATGGCCCTTCGGATGGAAGACAAGGGCAACTGATTGCTCGGTTAGATGATGTGGATCACGTCGAAGCCGTTCGGATCGCGGACACTGGCCTTATCCAGGCCGAGCGTAATGTGGATATGGCGCAGGCGCAGCTTCGGCAGTCGAAGAGTACCGAAAAGCTGTGGCGCGCACGGTTGGACCGTGCCAAGGCGCTGTTGGACAAAAAGGTTATTTCGCAACAAAAGTTTGACGAAGCAACAGCCGAGCTTGAGGTTGCGATCGCCAATGTCGCAGCATCGGAGGCACAGGTTGTGGCGCGCGAAGCAGGAGTATTGGCCGCCCGAAATGAGGTGTCTCGTGCCCGGCGCAACATGGAACGCGCCAAGATTCATGCACCTTGGGATGGGGTGATTGCGCGCTTGAATATCCGCGAAGGCAAATACGTCGTCCCCGAAGACATGAGCAACCGAAATGAAACCGAGATGACGGCGACCTTTCCGGTGACTTTGATCGATACCTCGACCTTCAAGGTTGAGGTTGAGGTCCCCATGCATCGTCGCACTCAGTTGCAGGTTGGCAATCCAGCTCAGATACTGCGGGGGCCAATGGGAGTGGCCCCACTGGAAGCCCATATCCATGCCGTAGCCCCCATGTTGTCACCCGGTTCGCGTACAGTTCGTGTTACTTTACGCACCAAGGCAACAAACCCGAACCTGATCGATGGCGAGCTGGTTCAGGTAAAGATCTTGCGGGTCGCACAACGGGTGCCGACAATCCCCGTCGAAGCGCTGTTGTATCATGACAATCAAGCCAAAGTAATGCTGGTCGATCCTGAAACCGGGATCGTGGATGAACGGGAACTGATCACAGGCATACGCGAGGACACTGTGATTGAGGTCAAAGAAGGTCTGTCACCAGGCGAAATTGTTGTCACCGACGGGCGCCATCGCGTGTTGTCAGGCGATCCCGTCCATCTGCTGGAAGAAGAGGGCGACAAATGAACTTGGATCCGCGCCCCAACAACAAACTGTTTTCCTTTCTGTTTGTTGAACCCATTCTGGCGATTCTGTTGGTTCTGTTCATCACGGTAGGCGGTGTTTTCGCTTTTCGAGGCATGATCAAGGAATCCTTGCCCGATCTGCAGATCCCCATGGCCTTCATCCACACAAGTTGGCATGGAACACCTCAATCCGTTATGGAGCGCGAGGTAACCGAACGGATAGAGCGCGAGATCCGCGATCTTGAGGACCTTAAGAAGTATTCCAGTGGATCGACCCATTCCAATTCCGTCATCCTGGCAGAATTTGACGCGGACGCTCCACTGGAATCCTCGATCAGCCAATTGCGTGAGCGGGTGAACAAGGCGCGCGCTGAGTTTCCTGATGGGCCAAAGACGCCGACCGTAACCCAATCTTCGATCCGGTCCATGCCAATCGCCAGCTTCGTTCTTTTTGGTCGCGTACCGCCGTCTTCGCTGGATGCAACGGCCAAGGATCTACGCAAGCGATTGTTGCGCATTCCGGGGATCACCAAAGTGCAGATCCTGGGCAATCGAAAAAGTTACGTGCGCGTGCAATTGCTTCCCGATCGTTTACATGCCTTCGATGTGTCGCCGGTAGATGTCGGACGATTGATCCGGGCCCACGCCAAGGATTTCCCCTTGGGGGTGTATGAAGGGCCCGAGCAGTCCTTTAGCCTGAAAAGCGAAAGCGCGATCTATGACGTGGACCAACTTGGCGCATTGGTGTTACGTCGTAACGAAGCGGGGTATGTGATCCGGTTACGTGATGTGGCGCGGGTCGAAAAGGCGCTCTACCGCGCGGAAACCGAAACCTACTACACCAGCGAAGGGCGCGACATCACCCAAGGTGTGGCCCTGTCCCTGATCAAGGCGGATGGCCAGGACACGATCAAACTGGTTGAGCACGCTACGCGGGTGATCGATCAGGCGATGCAAGAACGTGATTGGCCTGCCGATCTCCGGTATGACATCGTGTCGAATGATGCTGAAATCATCCAACAAGAACTGAACAAAACCCTGATCAACGGGTGGCAATCCGTGGCCGCCGTTTTTGTGGTTCTGTTCTTCCTGCTCAGTTGGCGCGAAGCAACCGTTGCAGCCCTGTCGATCCCTATCACCGTGTTGGCTGGGCTCGCTGCCTTATGGATGCTGGATTACACGTTCAACGTGATGATCGTGATCGGCATGGTGTTGGCGCTTGGTCTTCTGGTCGATGATTTCATTCTGATGATGGAAGGGATGCACGACGGGCTGCAGCGCAGAAAGCTGAAGTTTCGCGAGGCTGCCATTCGTACTGTCAAACAATACGCGGTGCCGTCCCTCGCTGGGACAGCAACGACTGTGCTGATTTTTCTGCCTCTTGCCATGATCGGCGGGCTGGACGGCAAGTTCATTCGGTCCATCCCTGTGACCGCCGCGGTGCTTTTGGTTACGTCTTATGCGGTGTCTCTTTTGATCTCGATCCCACTGTCGCGGTTTTTGGTGTCTCGCAAACAGAATGCAAAACCGATGCTGGTGGACAGGATCACATTGCGGATGGAACGTGGATTGAACAACTGGCTGGGCCGCGCCGTTGTGGGGCGCAAATCAACGTCCTGGCTTTGGTTGTCCGGAGGCAGTCTGATCGTGGCGTTCTGCGCCGTCTTGTCCGGGATGTTGCCGGTTACGCTCTATCCTTTGTCAGATGGGCGCAACATGGGGATCACTATCGAGCTCTCGCCCGACAACAAATTGGAAGACACCCGAGAAGTCGCGTTCAAAGTAGCTAAGATTCTGCAGAACAAACCCTATTTGACTTCAACGTTGATGGTGGTGGGGCAACGCGACTTTGTCTACGAAGGCTCGGCCGAGGATCGCTTATCGGTTTCGACAGCCCGAAACATTGTCGGATTTACGGTGCTCTACAAACCCAAACGCGAACGCGATCAGATGGCGTTTCAAACTGTTCCAGACTTGCGCGCCGAAATCCAAGACGCCTTGGCAAATGTGCCGGGATATCGGCTGCTGATCACGTCGGAAACGGGATCGTCTACCAACGAAGATCCGCTCCAGATCAACATCTTCGGACCGGATTTGGAAGGCGTACAGCGTATCAGTCAACAGGTCCAACAGATGCTGCGCCAGATCCCTGGGTTAAGTGACGTTCGAGATAACTTGGGACAAGCGCGCATCGAAACCACAATCAAACCCAAGCGCGAAGTGCTGGAACGCTATGGACTGACTGAAGAAGACTTCAACGCACAGCTGACGCATTATCTTGGTGACTACGAAGCCGCCAAAATGCGCAACCGCTTTGGTGGGGATGATTTGGAAATTCGAATTGAAACCTATTGGGGTTCCAAGAATGGGCGTTTGGGCGGGCCTGAAACCTGGGATGAATGGAAGAGCATTCAGATCCGCACGCCTGATGGGCGATGGGTTCCGGTGTCACTTTTGGCGGAACAACGCAGCGATCGTATTCCTCTGACCATCTCACGCAAAGACGGTCAACGCACAGCCACGATCATGGGGAAGAGCTATACATACACGTTTGGTCAACTTCACAGCTTCATCAACCCGGAATTGCAGCGTATGCAAGCCGAATGGCCTGCCGGCTATAGCTACAAGTTCGCGGGTGAGTTTGAACTTGCGGGTGAAACCTTTGGCGCATCCCAGCAAGCCTTTGTGCTTGCGATGTTGGGGGTGGCCTCAATCCTGGTATTGATTTTTCGATCCTTTTTGCAGCCAGCGATCATTCTGGTAACAGTGATCTGCGCGATTTCGGGAGTTATGTTCGGGTTCTTCCTCTTTGCCATTGAATTAAGTTTCCCGGCCGTGATCGGGATGATTGCGTTGTCAGGCATTGCGGTAAACGACGGGATTGTTCTGGTCGACACAATGAATCGCCATGTGGCCAACGGCATGAACACCGTGCAGGCCGCATGCCAGGGGGCGGCAGATAGATTCCGCCCCATCGTATCTACGACACTGACCACTATGGTCGGACTGGCCCCGTTGGCTTTTGCTGATGAAGCCTGGAGGCCCCTGTGTTTGGCGATTATTTTTGGACAGCTTGCAGCGACGGTCGCGGCTCTGACACTCGTGCCTGCCTTGTTTCGAGTGATCAGTGGAAAAGTAGATCAAGATCGACCGTTTGTTCAAGCGAGTTGAGTTTTGGGATTCCAGCTACTGCGATACACAAAAAAGAAAGAAAACAGCCTGAAATGGGCAAGCTCAGGATTAATCGGTCCTGACCCTAAGGCGAGCGGAGGGAAGGTACTGCCGATTTGGGTTCAAAATTACCTGTCAAGTATTTTACCATAATCAGACTTATGACCAATTCCAGGATTGAAAGGTTCATCGCAATCTGGTTGCGTGGTGTCATCGGATTACTCGGCTGCGTTTTTGAGTGACGCCATGAGGTTATGAAACTTCTCACCCTGCACGGCTACATGTGATCTGAGCGCGTCCGCCGTTTCTTCTGGAACGCCTTTGTCGAGAGCTTGAAGGATGGCCTCGTGTTCGGACATCGACTGCGCCATTCGCCCACGGAATCGCAACTGTTGCCTTCGGAAAGGTTTCAACCTTCGGTGAAGCCTGGAGGCTTCTTGCTCCAAGAACGAATTGCCAGATTGGGTGTATATGATTCGATGAAAACGCTCGTTTTCGACATAGTACCTATCTGGATCATCCGCATCCACGGCGAGCTGGCACTTGGTATTTGCGTCAACGAGGTCCTTCAAAGCCTGATCAGAAATACGCAGAGCCGCGAGGCGTCCGCAGACCGCCTCCATCTCGGCCATGACCTCGAACATTTCCATCAATTCGACAGGACCCGGCTGCCGGACAAAGGCACCGCGTCGTGGGATAAGCTCTACAAGACCCGACAAAGCAAGTCGCTGAATTGCTTCCCGAAGTGGGGTTCTGGAAACGCCGAATTGTTCGGCCAGTTTGACTTCGTCCAGACGATCACCATCCGCGAAAGTGCCGTCAAAGATCAGCTCTTCCAAATCCTGAGCAATGGTATCTGCAAGCCGTTGGTCCATAGTCTCCTGTTTTATCAACGAATGAATAAGAACTCAAGAAGCCAAATCTTGTATACAAAAACCTTGACTTAAAAAACATTTCTACCCTATGCTCAGTTTCATCCCCGGCTCATCCGGGTTTGAAAACGGGAGGAAACAATGAAATCCATGCTCAAAACAGCCGTTGCCGCCATGGCACTCGCGTCTGCAGGAACACTGGTAAACGCAGAGGAATTGCGCCTGTCGCACCAGTGGTCGAACAAGGACATCCGTCATCAAGTGGCCCAGATGGTCGCTGATGGGGTTGCCGCCGCCGATGTCGATCTGGAAATAAAGATTTTCGGCTCGAAATCCCTGTTCAAACCGCGCGAGCAGTACAAGCCGCTCAGCCGTGGCCAGCTGGACATGACCGTTCTGCCGCTCAGCTATGCCGGTGGACAACAGCCTGCCTATAACCTGACTCTGATGCCTGGTCTGGTAAAGAACCATGATCACGCAGCTCGTTTGGCCGACTCGCCCTTTATGGACGCGCTAGAAGCAAAGATGGCCGACGACGATGTGATGGTTCTGGTCCACGGCTATCTTGCTGGTGGTTTTGCAGGCAAGGACAAGTGCATCACCAACCCCGCAGACGTGGCGGGCTTGCAAACACGCGCGGCGGGCAAGTCATTCGAACAGATGCTGGCTGGTGCTGACGCATCAATCGCGTCGATGGCATCGTCTGAAATCTACAACGCTATGCAGACCGGTGTTCTGCAGGCGGCGAACACTTCTTCCTCGTCTTTCGTCAGCTACCGCATCTACGAGCAGGTTTCCTGCTACACCCCAGCGGGCGATGTGGCGCTGTGGTTCATGTATCAGCCGCTGCTGATGAACAAATCCACCTTCGAAGGCTTGAACGAAGACCAGCAGGCCGCTTTGCTGGCAGCTTCGGAGAAGGCGCAGGCTTTCTATCTGGAAGAGGCCAAGAAACAGGACGCCAACTCGACCAAGGTGTTCAAAGACGCTGGTGTCGAAATTGCCACGATGAGCCCGGAAGACTTCGAGGCTTGGCGCGCGCTGGCGCAGGAGACATCCTACAAAGCCTTCGTGGCAGAAGTTCCCGATGGTCAGGACCTGCTGGACAAAGCCCTGGCGGTCGAGTGATCAACTCGGTCCGGGCGGCACCTTTGTCGCCCGGCACCTGACGTCCCTTCTGAATTTCAGACTAACCTGCATCTCAATCAAAGGAGGCGCAAATGGCTGGCCATAGCTCCGCCGTTGCTTCCCACACAGGGAACAATCCCTTTCTTCGCCTTGTCGCTGCGCTTTCAACCCTGGCGGGCTGGTGTTCCGCAAGCATGATTGTCGCTGCCGTCGGTATCACGTGTCAGATGATCATCGTCCGTTTCGTGCTAAACGGTTCGACCATCTGGCAAACCGAAGCGGTCATCTATCTGGTCATTGCGGCCACCCTCGTTGGGTTGCCTTATGTTCAGCGTCTGCGCGGGCATGTGAATGTGGACCTGATCCCGATCTCGCTGGCACCGCGCCCCCGGTTCTTCATGGCGATCCTGACCTCGGTTCTGTCCATCGCCATCGTCTCTGTGATGCTGTTTTACGGCTATGAGTACTGGCATTTCGCGTGGGAGCGCGGCTGGAAATCCGACACCGTCTGGGGTGTTCGCCTGTGGATTCCCTACCTCGCCCTCCCGGTTGGTTTTGGCCTGTTGCTGCTGCAACTGATCGCCGATCTCATCGCCGTCCTGCTAGGCATCGATAAACCCTTTGGGCTGGAGTAAAGCCGATGGATCCCCTTCTGCTCGGCGCCATTGTCGCCATCGCCACCATTCTTGTTCTCTTCTCCGGCGTATCCGTGGCCATCGGTCTGCTGATCGTCTCTGCCGGTTTCCTGATTGTTTTCGACGGTGCCCGTTCGCTGGAACTGATGCCCGAGATTCTGTTCGGAAAACTCGATAACTTTGCTCTGCTCTCGATCCCGATGTTCATCATCATGGGTTCGTCTATTGCCTCAACGCGGGCCGGGGCCGACCTGTACGAAGCGCTTGAACGCTGGCTGACCCGCATTCCCGGCGGTCTGGTCGTCTCGAACCTGGGTGCCTGTGCGCTGTTCGCCGCCATGTCCGGTTCGTCGCCCGCAACCTGTGCCGCCATCGGCAAGATGGGCATCCCCGAGATGCGCAAGCGCGGCTATCCCGACGGTGTTGCGGCCGGTTCGATCGCCGCAGGCGGTACGCTGGGCATCCTGATCCCGCCTTCGGTTACCATGATCGTCTACGGTATCGCCACCGAGACCTCGATTGGCCGCCTGTTCCTGGCCGGTGTGATCCCGGGCCTGATGCTGGTGGGTCTGTTCATGGCCTGGTCACTGTATTCCACATGGAAATCCGGTGACGCGACCCGTCTGGGGTCTGGCAGCTACACCTGGGCCGAACGGTTCGAGATCCTGCCGCGCGTGCTGCCCTTCCTCGGCATCATTCTGGGTGTTCTCTATGCCATGTATGGCGGTATCGCCACACCGTCGGAAACGGCCGCCGTGGGTGCCCTGCTGTGCCTGCTGATCGCGATGATCATCTACAAGCTGTGGAACCCCAAGGACATCTGGGTCGTGCTGCGCGATAGTACCAAGGAAAGCGTGATGATCCTGTTCATCATCGCTGCCGCCGGTGTGTTCTCGTACATGCTCAGCTCGCTGTTCATCACCCAGTCGATCGCCGAATGGATCGGTACGCTGGACGTGAACCGCTGGGTGCTGATGGGTGCGGTCAACGTGTTCCTGCTGATCGCCGGGTTCTTCCTGCCGCCCGTTGCGGTGATCTTGATGGCGGCGCCGATCCTGCTGCCGATCATCACCACCGCTGGCTTTGATCCGATCTGGTTTGCGGTTGTGCTGACCATCAACATGGAGATTGGCCTGATCTCGCCGCCGGTTGGTCTGAACCTTTACGTGATCAACGGCATCGCGCCCGATATCTCGCTGAAGACCATCCTGACCGGTTCGCTGCCCTTCGTGGCCTGCATGGTGATCGCGATTGTCCTGCTGTGTCTGTTCCCCGGTCTGGCCACCTGGTTGCCTGATCTGGTGATGGGAGCAGCGGTATGACCCTGCTGGCAGATCTTCTTTCAACCGTGTTCGAGCGGCGTTATCGCCGCCACGCGGCGGGGGCGGCTTTGGATGGCCGCCCGCTGACCGAACTGGCCGATGCGCTGGTTGGAACCGCCGGGGAAACCTCGGGGCTGGCATTGGCCGAAGAGATCCTGACCCGGTTCGATACACTGGGCGACGACGAAAAGCTGGAGTTCTTCCGCTATCTCGCCACTGCCATGAATATCGACCCCGAAGCGGTCCGGTCATCGCTGGATGAATACGAGCGTGATCCCTCGAAAGCGACCTACCGCAGCTTTGCTGCTGCGGCCGAGCCCGCCCGGCAGGAGATGATCCGGCGCCTGAACCGGGTGCCGGGGGCCACCGGCGCGCTGGTGCAGATGCGCGCTGATTTGCTGCGGCTTGGTGGAAAAGAGGCTGAATTGCAGGCGCTGGATCTGGATTTCCGCCACTTGTTTGCCAGCTGGTTCAACCGGGGCTTTCTGGTGCTGCGTCCGATCAACTGGGAAAGCCCGGCGCATATCCTGGAAAAGATCATCGCCTATGAGGCTGTACATGCCATCGACAGCTGGGACGACCTGCGCCGCAGGCTGGAACCCACCGACCGGCGCTGTTTTGCTTTTTTTCACCCCTCGATGCCGGATGAGCCGCTTATTTTTGTCGAAGTAGCCTTGAACAGCGGCATTCCCGGATCGGTTCAGGCGCTGCTTGCCGAAGACCGTAATCCAATGCCCGAGGATCAGGCCGACACGGCAGTGTTCTATTCCATTTCCAACTGTCAGGCCGGGCTGGCCAGCATTTCGTTCGGTAACTCGCTGATCAAGCAGGTGGCATCGGATCTTGCTGCCGAGCTGTCGGGGCTAAAAACTTTTGTCACTCTGTCACCCATTCCGGGCCTGATCAAATGGCTGTCTCAGGAAGACCATGAGTGGGACATCGAACAGCCCGATCAGATGAAGGCGCTGGCGGCCCATTACCTGCTTAACGCCAAGGGCCGGAGCAACATGCCTTTTGACCCGGTGGCGCGGTTCCATCTGGGTAACGGCGCACTGGTTCATGCGGTTCATGCGGATGCCGACACGTCGGACAAGGGGCGCGCCCAGTCCGGCGGCACAATGGTCAATTATCTATATGACCTGTCCCGCGTGTCACAAAATCACGAGCAATTCGCCAACACCCGCGACGTGATCGCCTCGGCCGACGTCAAATCCCTCGCCGCGTCCGCTTCGCTCTCCACAACACAAGAAAGGTAACCCTCATGGCTAACCCTCTCTATGATGGCTTGTTCGGCGCTCATGCCGGTAAAGATACACCTTTTTTGCACCTGCTGGACGGCAAAACCGTCACCCATCAGGATTTCCTGAGCACCGCCTCGCAGATTGCGCATGTGGCCACCCAACTGGGCTTGAAAACCGGTGATCGTGTCGCCGCGCAGATCGAGAAATCGCCCGAGGCGCTGGCGCTGTATGCTGCATGTGCACAGGCTGGTCTGGTGTTCCTACCACTCAACACCGCCTATACGGTGGATGAGCTGACCTATTTCATCGAAAACAGCGGTGCGTCCCTGATCGTTTGTGACAGCAAGAGCGAAGAAAAGCTCACCCCGGTTGGCGCACAGCTGGACGCTAAGGTGGAAACCCTGAACGCTGATGGCAGCGGCACATTGATGGATCAAGCTGCGACCATGCCTGCCAGCTTTGAAACCGTCGATCGCGATGGTGATGATCTGGCCGCGTTCCTCTATACCTCTGGCACTACGGGCCGATCGAAAGGCGCGATGCTAACCCAGAACAACCTGTTGTCGAATGCGCAGGCATTGGTCAAGGAATGGCGGTTCACATCCGACGACGTGCTGCTGCACGCGCTGCCGATCTTCCACACGCATGGTCTGTTCGTAGCCACCAACGTTACTCTGGCTGCCGGCAGCAGCATGGTATTCATGCCCAAATTCGATCTGGATGAAATCATCAGCCGGATGCCAAATGCCACCACAATGATGGGTGTGCCAACATTCTATACGCGCCTGCTGGACGATGACCGCTTTACCAAGGAACTGGCCGCACATATGCGCCTGTTCATCTCAGGCTCAGCGCCCTTGTTGGCGGAAACACATGTGCAGTTCGAAGAGCGTACCGGCCACCGCATTCTGGAACGCTATGGCATGACCGAAACCAACATGAACACCTCAAACCCCTATGACGGCGACCGCCGCGCAGGCACGGTGGGTTTTCCGCTGCCGGGGGTCGAGCTGAAAATCTGCGATTCCGACGGTAACGCCCTGCCCCAAGGTGAAATCGGCGAAATCGAGGTGCGCGGGCCCAACGTGTTCAAGGGCTATTGGCAGATGCCGGAAAAAACTGCTGCGGAACTGCGCGAGAACGGGTTCTTCATCACCGGTGATCTGGGCCGCATCGACGAGGATGGATATGTCCATATCGTCGGGCGCAACAAGGATCTGATCATATCGGGCGGGTACAACATCTATCCCAAAGAGATCGAACTGGTTCTGGACGATCAGCCAGGCGTGACCGAAAGCGCCGTCGTTGGCGTTCCGCATCCTGATTTTGGCGAGACGGTTGTTGGCATCATCGTCGCCGAACCCGGTCAGTCCCCTGATCTGGATGCCATGATGGGCGCAGTGCGCGAAAGCCTTGCGCGCTTCAAGCATCCGCGCAAGCTGATCCTGATGGATGAACTGCCCCGCAACACGATGGGCAAAGTTCAAAAGAACATCCTGCGCGATCAATACAAGAACATGTTCGTCGCCGCTTAACATGATCCTCCCTGACCATGCAGCCGCTCTCCTCGATATTGCTGCAGGTCAACTTCCGACGGCCAGAGCGCGCGCAGCGCGTGTCCTCTGGCCGTTGCCTTTTCCGGAGCTACCCTGATGTACCAGAATATCCTTGTCCCCGTATCCTTTGATGCCGATCGTGATGTGGCACAGTCGATCACCGTAGCGCAGGCCCTCAGGCAGCCGAACGGGACCGTGACGCTGTTGCATGTGGTCGAACACATGCCCCAATACACCAGCGACCTGCTGCCCGAAAATCACTTTGATATCGCCAAAGCGGCCATCACCGACAAGCTGAAGCCATTGATCGGGGATATGCCTGAAACCAAGATCGACATCGTCGAAGGTCACGCGGGCCGCGGCATTTTGGATTATGCGACAGCGCAAAAGACCGACTGCATCGTGCTCGCAAGCCATCGCCCCGGCCTGCAGGATTACCTGCTGGGGTCGACGGCCGCTCGCGTTGTCCGGCATGCCGGTTGTTCGGTTCACGTGGTTCGGTAATTCAAGTCGGGTTCTGGCCGGGCGCTGGTCGGCGACCTGGTGACTTTCGGCACTGGGCCATTGGCGATGACCTGCGGCCCGGCCAAATCGGCTGTATGACAGCGGCTTTGATGCGTCCTGTAACTGTGCGCAGGATCGCTTAGTGACAGAGAGACACTTAAACCTTCTGTGCTCTTCAGTTAGCGTGACTAGCTGAAACCACATTTCTTGAGCTGTCTGTCACGGCGACCCAAAATGACAAAGCTATGATGACCCAAAAGACAATTCCAACGCGGCTTGGCATCCTGATTTTCCCAGGATTTCCAATGGCCTGCCTGACGTCGTGCATTGAACCCTTGCGCGCCGCAAATGAGATATCCGGTCAAGACGCGTTTCACTGGACTGTTGTTGCGGAAAAAGACAGCCCAGTGCAATCCTCTGCCGGGGTCACTTTTTCGCCGGACTGCATGTTGGCCGACGCAAAATCGCTGGATCACCTTCTGTTTGCTGCCAGTCCGAACAGTGTGTTTGAAAATCCGTCCAAGGCTAATGCGGCCCTGCAACGTTTGCTGCGCAGCAAAACTCAGTTGGGTGCCATCAGCGGCGGCGTGTTCCCTCTGGCCAGAACCCGTTTGACCGAAGAGCGCCCCCTCTCTGTTCACTGGTGTTATGAGGCCGCTTTTCGGGCTGAATTCCCGGACATCCCGATCCAGGGAACCGTGGTCTGCAGTGATGGCGCCTATACAACCATTTCCGGGGCTTCAGCAGTGTTCGATCACATGCTGACGCTGATCGAGCACCGTTTAGGCGGTGACATCATGGCAGAGGTGGCGTGCTGGTTTCAGCATCCGTTCATCCGCAGCGCGGCAATGTCACAAAAGGTTCCGGCGATCGCGACCGCCAAAAGCCAGGATTTGCTGCCAAAACAGGTGGCCCGCGCCATTCAGCTTTTTGCCGAACATATAGAAAGCCCGGTCCAGATCAGCGAAGTGGCCGAGGCGGTTGGCCTGTCCGCCCGCTCGCTGGAGCGCGGCTTCAAGAAAGCGACCGGTCAAAGCCCTCTCAGTTATTACCGCAAAATGCGGATGAACCAGGCGCGACAGCTGGTGCTGTACACCAACGATGCGATTACCGAGGTCGCTTACATGGTCGGTTATGCGACCCCGGGTGCCTTCATGCGCCATTACCGCGAAACATTTGGCGTCACACCGATCAGCGACCGGCGTGCCAAAAATTCGATGCGAGTTGGCAGCGACGATGTGCTGCCCTCGGGTTGATGCTCAGGCGATGGACTTTGCAATCGCCATCAGACCGTGATGCAGGGATCCGGCCGAGGACCGGGGACCGATTACCGCCATGCGATCCTTGGCCAGCTTCCATAGAAAGACGCCCAGATGTTCAGCCGTGGTGCGGATCGTCTCGCCCGGTTCCATCGTGCGGACCGGGGCATTGCTGAGCCGTTCAAACAGATCATGCAGGCCCGCACCCTGAACGTCGAACCGACACCAACCGTCCGTCTGCTCGACGACCGAAGCAGCATCACCAACGACTTGCTTCAGTTCGGGCGCCAGCAGCTCATGGCTGTGATGTGGCGCGGTGACCATCCACTGATCGGGTCCCATCCAAAACGCAGCAAAGGGTGTCGCTTCGGTGGATTGACCCACTTCGGGCAATGTCAAACCTGTCGTGTCGGCCAGTGCTTTTTGCACGGCGCCAGCCTGATCGCACCGTGCCGCGACCGAGGCCATCGCCTGATCCACAACTTCGGTGATTGTGATGGTGCCGATGACGTCCTGACGCGGTGTGTCACCACCTAGTGGTGTGATGGGTTTCAAATTATGCACGGAGCTTCTCCCCTTCTGGGTCCACGAAATGGGCGCTGACGATTTCGACCAAAATTTCCTGACCCTCCAAAGGGTTGACCAGTCGCAATTGCTCGCCCTTGCGGTCGAAACCGCCTTTGACAAAACCCAGCCCAATCGAACTTTGCAGGATCGGTGAATAGGCCGCCGAGGTGACATAGCCCTGGTCATGGGCCGCATCGACCGGCCCGTCTTTGTTCATCAGATGTCCGCCCGCAGGCACGCTGTCATTGGCATCCAACGGTTTCAACCCGACCAGAGCCAGCGCATCCGGGGTGTTCATACCTTCGCGACGGCTGAGTACGTTGCCGATACAGTCCTTCTTGGTGCTGACCATCCGGCCAAGACCGAGGTTCAGCGCCGTTGTCGTCCCGTTCAGCTCGTTGCCTGCCGCGTGGCCCTTTTCGATCCGCATGACGCCAAGCGCCTCGGTGCCGTAGGGGACCACATCGAACTCTTCGCCCGCGTCCATCAACGCACGCATCAGGCCATCACCGTAACGCGTGGGCACAGCGATCTCATAGGCCAGCTCGCCTGAGAACGAGATGCGGAACAGACGCGCCCGGCACCCGCCACAGACGGTGATCTCGCCACACCCCATGAAGGGGAACGCCTCGTTCGAGATGTCGAATTCAGGGTCAACGATCTTTTGCAGCAGCTTGCGGCTGTTCGGACCGGCCACGGCATATTGTGCCCAGGCCTCGGTGGTCGAGATCAGTTGCACGTCCATATCCGGGCACAGGCACTGGCGCACGAATTCCATGTTACGATAAACCAGAACCGCGTTGGCAGTGGTGGTTGTCACGACAAAATGGTCCTCGGCCAGACGTGCGGCGGTGCCGTCGTCATAGGCCACGCCATCTTCGCGCAGCATCAGGCCGTAACGCACCTTGCCAACGGGCAGCTTGGCAAAACCGTTCGCATAGATCTTGTTGAGGAACGCGGCGGCATCCGCACCCTGCACATCGATCTTGCCCAGCGTCGTCACATCGCAGACACCGACCGAGTTACGGGTCTGCAGCACCTCACGGTCCACCGACTGGCGCCAATGAGACTCGCCTTTGCGAGGGAACCATTGAGCCCGCAGCCAATTGCCGACTTCGACAAACACTGCGCCCTGCTCTTCGGCCCATTTATGGCTGGGGGTCAGGCGGGTCGGGTGGAACTCCTTGCCCACGGCCCGGCCCGCCAGCGCACCCATCGCAACGGGCGTGTAAGGCGGACGGAAGATGGTATTGCCGGTCTCGGGGATCGATTTACCGGTCAGTTCGGCCATCACCGCCAGCGCGCCCATGTTCGAGGTTTTACCCTGATCGGTGGCCATGCCCAGTGTGGTGTAGCGTTTCAGGTGCTCGATCGAGGTAAAGTTCTCCTGATGTGCCAGCTTGACGTCCTTGACGGTGACGTCGTTCTGATAATCCAGCCAGGCGCGTTTCGCGCCCTGCACGTGCCAGAATGGTGACAGCGAAACCGGCGCGTCGACTGCCGCAGGAAGATCGGCGGGGGTTGCTGTAAGTCCCAGATCACTCAGCGCAGAGACCGCCGCCTCAGCCCCGCCCTTCAGAGCTTCGTCCGTTGTCATCTCACCCTTGGCGGCCCCGGTCACGATCTGACCGGCCGGCAGGCCTTCACCCGGTACAAAGGCATGGATATCCGCGTTCCAGACCGGGCGACCGCGCTGATGGCAGGTCAGGCCCAGGTTCGGATTCCAGCCACCCGACATGGCCAACCCTTCGCAACGCAGATCGCGGGTGTATCCCCCGGCAAGCTGCACTTGAACCGAGGTCAGGCCAAGGCGTCCCGAGGTGTTGACGATCTTGGCGCCTTTCAGCACCTCGGTGCCTACAACGTCCGGCGCATCGGGGCGGGTGTCGACAATGGCGGGCACCTTGATCCCTTGAGCCATCAGGTCACGCGCCGTCTGGTGCGCATCGTCATTGTTGGCAAAGACCACGACCGATTGTCCGGGTGTGGCTGCCCAGCGGTTGGCATAGGCCCTCACCGCACCGGCCAGCATGATCCCCGGACGGTCGTTGTTTTCAAAGGCGATGGGACGTTCGATCGCCCCGGTCGCGACCAGCGCACGCTTGGAATAAATCCGCCAAACGGTCTGACGCGGCTTGCCCTCGGCAGGAACGGCCAGATGATCCGCGTTGCGTTCGATCGCGCCATAGACACCATGGTCATAAGCGCCAAACACTGTGGTGCGCGGCATCAGGCGCACGTTGTCCAGACCTGCCAATTCGGCCTGCGCCTGCGCCACCCAGTCCGCACCCGAGATATCAGCCAGCGCGCCGGTTTCGGAAATCAGGCGCCCGCCCAGACGAAAGTCTTCATCGGCCAGAATGACCTGAGCGCCCGCGCGTCCAGCGGTCAGCGCAGCGGCAAGCCCGGCAGGACCCGCACCGATGATCAGCAGATCGCAATGCAGAAAACCTTTGTCATAGAGGTCGGGATCATCCTCTTTGGTCAGGCTGCCCAGCCCGGCGGCCTTACGGATTACCGGCTCGTAGAGTTTTTCCCAGAACGCTTTCGGCCACATGAAGGTCTTGTAATAGAACCCTGCAGTCAGGAAGTTCGAGAACCGATCGTTGATCGCCATGACATCGCGTTCCAGCGACGGCCAGCGGTTCTGCGAATTTGCGCTCAGGCCCTCATACAATTCGGCGACAGTGGCACGTGTATTGGGCTCCTGACGTCCGCCCGAGCGCAGCTCGACCAGCGCGTTGGGTTCTTCGCTGCCTGCGGTCAACGGCCCGCGGGGGCGGTGGTATTTGAACGATCGGCCCATCAGCCGGACGCCATTGGCCAACAGCGCCGATGCGAGCGTGTCACCTTCGAAGCCGCTATAGCTTTTGCCGTCGAAAGTGAAATTCAGGCTGGCGTCACGATTGATCAGGCCACCCTTCAGACGATTGTTCGAGGTCATTGCGCAGACCTTTCCGCCGCAGCCGCTTTGGCCACATCGCGGGCCAGTTCAACGTTCAGAATCTCGTGCGTCACCGTGTTGCGCGTGACCACCAGCCAGGACCGGTCGCCCTGTTCGTGGAACCACAGCTCGCGATGCGCGCCCGCCGGGTTGTCGCGCAGATACAGGTAGTCGTGAAACGCCTGCGCGGCGTTCTCGGCCTGCCAGTCGGGTCGGTTGATCAGCGTGGCGTCGCCCAGATAGGTGAACTCTTGCGCGTCGCGCAGGCCAAGCAAGGGATGATTGATCAGCATTCTTCGATCTCCGATCCTTTGTGGATGATGTTGATATCCCGGACCCGCTGAACCCATTTGGCGCGCAGGTCTTCACTGGTGACGCCAAGATCATAGGACGGCGTGGCCAGTGGCTTGCAGGACAACAATTTGATGATCACGAAGCCTGAGAACATGGGCTCAAGCTCGGGCCAACGGTTGGTATAGGTTGGGCGCAACGACGGGTACCGCGCATCGTCGCGTGGGACAAAGCTGGCCTCGCCCTTGATCAGCACACCGCGGCGGGTCAGGATGTCGATAAAGTTCACCTCGACCTGCGGACGCACCGCGATATTGGCCAGCGTATCGGGCGAGCGCATCTCGGCAAAGCCAATCGTGGTCTCGTCGTGAATGACGAACGTGCCCTTGGGCGACACATTTGGGTTTCCATCAGCATCGGCGGTTGCAACAAAGCCAAGGTGCCAATGTTCGATCAGGTCACGTGCAAACTTGTTGATCATGGCCATGTTCCTCAATGCAGGTTCGGTTGGGCGCCCTGCCCTTTTTCATCGATCATGTGCCCGGTCTTGAACCGATCCAGTCGATAGGCGGTGGCGGTTTCATGAGGACGATCGGTTTTCAGCAAATGCGCAAAGCAATAGCCCGAGGCAGGCGTCGCCTTGAACCCGCCATAGCACCAGCCACCGTTGAAATAGAGGCCATCGATGTGGGTCTTGTCGATGAAAGGCGAGCCATCCATCGACATGTCCATGATGCCGCCCCAGCTGCGCAGCAGTCGCGCGCGTCCCAGGGCCGGGATCAGCGAGATGCCACCTTCGATCACATCCTCGACCACCGGCAGGTTGCCGCGTTGAGCGTAGGAATTGTACATGTCCAGATCGCCACCGAACACCAGACCGCCCTTGTCGGACTGGCTGCAATAGAAATGCCCCGCGCCATAGGTGATGACGCCGGGGATGATCGGTTTCAAACCTTCCGAGACAAAGGCCTGCAACACGTGGCTTTCGATGGGCAGACGCATACCGGCCTTTGCCATCACGCGGCTGGAACTGCCCGCGACTGACACGCCGACCTTCTTGGCACCGATAAAGCCACGCGAAGTTTCCACCCCCAGAACCTTGCCGTTTTCGATGCGGAAGCCGGTGACTTCGCAATTCTGGATGATATCAACGCCGCGCATATCCGCACCGCGGGCATAGCCCCAGGCCACCGCATCATGCCGAACAGTGCCACCGCGCCGGTGCAACAGACCGCCTTTGATCGGAAAGCGTGCGTCGTTGAAATTCAGGAACGGATACAGGGCGCGCACGCCTTCGGTATCCAGCAGCTCGGCATCCGAGCCGTTCAGGATCATCGCATTGCCCCGCCGCCGCGCTGCATCGCGCTGTGCGTCTGAATGGACAAGGTTCAGAATCCCGCGCTGGCTGACCATTGCGTTATAGTTGAAATCCTGCTCGAGGTTTTCCCACAGCTTCAGCGAGAATTCGTAAAACGGCTCGTTCCCGTCCAGCAGATAGTTCGAACGGATGATGGTCGTATTCCGGCCTACATTGCCGCCGCCGATCCAGCCCTTTTCCAGAACCGCGATACGGGCGGCTCCGAACTCTTTGGCCAGGTAATAAGCCGTGGCCAGCCCGTGGCCGCCACCACCGACAATGACAAAGTCATAGGCGTCCGCCGGCGCAGGATCGCGCCATTGCGGGGTCCAGCCCTTATGCCCCGTCACTGCTTCCTTGATGAGTCTCAGAGCTGAATATCGCATGATGGCTCCTGTTCGTTGCAACCTTGAATTTGCGCTTTACCGTAGGTGAATTGCAGCTGTTGTTTCGGACAGAATGCGTTTCAGAACCGACAGATTTGCAGGGAATCGCTGTCCAGGGCATACAAAAGCGTACCGTCACAGAGGCACGCGGCCTGACTGACCTCAACATCCATGAGAGCCCTTTTTTCTTTGATCCAGCGCGGGTGATCGGGGTTCTACCTCGTGATCACGCGGGCATTTCATTTTAAGTGGCGGGGCCTTCAGTCAAAGCCAGAGAGTGCCTTCCAAAGACACGACGGCAGCCCCTTCAAGAATGACCCGGGTGTCGTCATGTTCACACAAGACCGTCCCACCGCGCGCCGACAATTGGCGACCGACCAGTTTCGTTTTCTCCAGACGCGCGGACCAAAACGGCGCCAGGCAACAATGCGCCACACCCGAAACCGAGTCCTCGGGAACGCCATTCGCCGGGGCGAAGAAACGCGATACAAAATCAAAGTCACCCTGCCCTTGGGCCGTGATGATAACCGCGGGCAAAGGCAATCTGGCGAGGGCCGCAAAGTCCGGCTGACATGCAGCGATATCATCAACACTGTCAAATAGGGCCAGATAGTGCTTTGCGGCCAGAACTTTCGTCGGTTGTATCCCAAGCGCTTCGGTCAGTCCGGCGGGCGGGTCCACGACCTCGGGCACCAGCGCTGGCATGTTCAGACGCAGGCCATGATCACCGCGACACACCGTCATCTTTGCGGTTGCCGAGAAAAAGCAAACCTCATCAAGGGTCGGCTCAAGATGCGACAACAGGATATGACCTGCCGCCAATGTGGCGTGGCCGATCATGTCGACCTCTCGGGTTGGCGTGAACCACCGCATGTCATATTCGCGATACGAACTCGTATCCTTCGCGCCGGGTCGAGGGGCGAAGAACACCGTCTCGGACTGGTTCAGCTCGCTGGCAATGGACTGCATTACAGCATCTGGCAGCCAATGATCCAACGGGCATACGCCAGCTGGGTTTCCGGTCATCGACTGGTCTGTGAATGCATCTACAATGAAAGTCTGAAGTCGCATTGTGTATCCAGATGTTAGGTATTGACCGATGGGTCGGCGTTAAGGTTCCGGGCCTGCGAAAACGCAGACCCAACTGCACCGTCAGCCATCCACGTTCGGAAGCGGGATCGAGAATGCCTCGTTGCGTTCGATGGCATGTGCCGCTCGGATCACCGTGCTTTCTTCAAAGTACCGGCCAACCAGTTGCAGACCGATGGGCAGGCCTTCTGAGTGCATCGCGCAGGGCATCGTCAATGCGGGATGGCCTGACATGTTGAAGAAGGTCGTAAAGCGGGTGATGGCATTCCCGACCGCTTCATCCACCCCGTCTCGGGTGGTTGTTACGGTTCCCAGCTTTTGCGCGACTTCAGGCGTGGCGGGTGTCAGGATCAGGTCCACTTCGTCAAACAACGCGTTGGTATTCTGGCGGTAGAGTTCGACAAATCGCTTGGCACGAATGTAATGCTCGGCCAGCAATGTCTGACCCAGCGCCAGACCGGCGCGGAAATCCTGACCATACAGATCGCCGCGCTCTTGCAAATAGGCCGAATGGGCGCTCAGCGCTTCGGGCATCTGCACCGTCAGCGACACCGCGCGGCTGTGCTCGAGATCCGGGAAGGTGACAGGCACCAGCGTTGCACCTTGCGCGCAAAGGAAGGATTTGACCTTTTCCATCGCCGCCAAGATTTCCGGGTCGGTGCGTTCGTAGTAGAAATTCGTCGGAATCCCGATCCGCAGACCAGAGATATCCGCATTCAGGGCATCGGCATAGTTTTCGACAGGGATGTTCTGAGACCCTGGATCCCGCGGGTCATAGCCCGCAACGATGCTCAGGAGATCAGCGCAATCCGCCACGTCGCGGGTCATCATCCCGACATGATCCAATGTCCAGCAATAGGGTACCACACCGGCGGTGGGCACCCGCCCGATCGTAGGCTTCAGCCCGACCAGCCCGTTCAGCGCAGCAGGTGCACGGACCGAACCGCCCGTATCCGTACCAAGCGTCGCAGGTACCAGACCAAAGGCCATAGCCGCCGCCGATCCGCTTGAAGATCCGCCAGCAAGGCGGGTTGGATCGTAGGCGTTGACGCAGGTGCCATAAACTTCGTTCTCGCCGGTGGCACCATAAGCAAATTCATGCAGGTTGGTCTTGCCCAGGCTCAACGCGCCAGCCTTGCGCAACTGGGCGATGGCAAAGGCGTCTTCGGTGGCGATGCGGTCATGAAACACCCGCGATCCGGCCGAGGTTAGAACCCCCTCGACATCAAACAGGTCTTTCGACGCATAGGGAATGCCCGCGAATGATGAGCTGGCGAGATCGTCGGGCGTAAGCGCCGCGGCAGCCTTGCCCGCATCGTCATCCGTGATCGTGATGAACGCTTTCGAACGTTCATTGTGCTGCGAAATACGATCCGCAAAAACAGAAACCAGTTCTGATGGGGTGATGTCACGGGCAGCCAGTCTGGATTTCAGACCGCGCACGGTGTCAAAGGCAATTTCAGTCGTCATGGTATTACCGCTTCTGAACAGTCAAAGCCGGAGGTGTCGTGCCAAGGTCGAACTTTCGAAGGACCTCAAGCTCGTCCAGCAGCTCTTGAAACCCGGTAATGATGCCCAGTTGCGGGTCCACCAGCTCATTAATCTCGGTTTCGCGCCAGTCGTGCGACGCCATCTGTGTACAGATACCTGTCAGCGTGTCTTTGGTCAGCTTTTGCATGCCGCTTCTCCAGCAGTATCATCCGTAACAAGTGGCGCGCCAACGTGGGCGCGCCTGTTCTTTGTGCAATTTATGCAGCCCCTTTTGGCTTCTGGCGAAGACAGGCCCGGCTGAACCAAAAGTTTCGCTGCCTGCACGATCATTTGCTGAGCAAGATTTCACGGGGATAGTTGGTGATGTAGTCAAACCCGGTTTCGGTCACGACAACTGAATCGCCAATCCGGCCTGCCGTCACCCCATCGACCGAAATACCGCCATCCACGGCAAAGGTCATACCCGGCTGTAACACGGTTTTGTCGCCTGCCTTCAGCTCGGGGGCCTCCAGATAGGCAACACCGATGGAGCGGCCGGTGCGATAGCCGGTCTCATAACCGCGTTCCTGATAGACTTCGTTGGCGGCGGCGGCGACATCTTCGGCCAGGATGCCCGGACGGATCGAATGGATCGCAGCTTGCTGGGCTTCGATGGCGGCCAGCTGCACCTTGCGATCTTCGTCTTTGACGTCACCAATATGGAACATACGGTCAAAGCCCAATTTGTACTGCTTGAACTGCGCCATGTTGCAGAAGCAGAAATAGACCGGATCGAATTTGTCATAGGCCTTTACGCTGGCGCGACGGTGCACCATTGATGAATCCTTGCCGCTTTGAACGATCTGCAGGTTGTGGATCATCGGCGAGACGAACCGTTCCCAGCCGTTTGCCGTCAGGAAACCTGCCGCCTTGCGCGAGCCCGCGTCGATCACAGCCAGCGCGCTTTCATATTCCTGCGCGCCTTCCTTCAGCGAATTATGCGCCGCCAGCATCATTGCGCCTGCGATCTCGCCTGCCTGTTTCATCACTTCGATCTCGAACGGTGATTTGATGGTGCGCATCGCGCCCAGCACCGGCGAGATATCTTTGAGCGGGACGCCCGGGTACGTGTCGTCCAGATGGTTGCGAACAATCGCCGGGACCGAACCCTTTTCGATCCAGATCTCGGACGGGTTCTCACCCAGAGCGCCGGCCAGCGCGCGGCCCCAGGTGCGTTGCCCGATATCTTCCCAGGTGCGTACATCTTCGACCCAGGTCATCTCACCGACCATTTCCGATTCCATCAGCGGTGTGATGACAATGGGTGCCTCGTCAGCATCGACCACCAGCATCGATGGGCGGCCAAATTCGATCCCCAGATAACCCCAGAAACCGGCCAGGTAAGCCATCGAGCTTTCATCGGTAAACACGGCCTTCTGAATGCCCGCGTCTTTCATGCGGTTCTGAAGCTCAATTGTTCTTTGTTTTGCGTGTTCAAGCATGTGTCTTCATCCTTCAAGAAAAACCTAGGGCCTGACACTTTACGACCGAAGGCAGGGTTGATCGTTGGGTAACACTGCGCTGCTGGAACACAGACACCAGTTTCACCCACAGCAGAGCTGTTTTGGACCGCCCGCCATTTCAGGCGCGCGGTTTATTCAAGTCCTAGTCCAGCAGGCCCGGCAGGAACAAAGCAACCGGCGGAACGAAGGTCACGATGAACACCATAGGCAGATGTCCCAGCAGGAGGAACTTCATCGTCGGTCCGACATACGTCGAGAGCGGTTGCCGGGTGACTCCGCCAGCCATATAGAGCAACGGCGCACAGGGCGGCGATACATTGCCCAGACCCAGATTGGTGCCAACGATCGCTGCAAAGTGGATCGGGTCCAGACCGATCTTTTGCGTCACCGGCAACAGGATGATCGCCGCCAGGACACCGCCTGACACATCATCGATGATCATACCCATGATGAGCAGCAGCAGATTTATCAACAGCAGAATGACGATCTTGTTGTCCGAGATTGTCAGTAGCATGTCGGCAAACTGGGTCGGGACTTTGGCCAGAACCATACCGCGGCTCATGATGAAGAGGAAGAACAGCACCATCAGGATCGCGCCGGTCAGCCGGGCTGCTTCGACTGTCGAGTCAAAGAGCTTGTTGAATGGCAGCGTCCGGTAGATCAGCAAGCCAACGGCTAGCGTATAGACCAGCGCCATGGATCCTGCTTCGGTCGGGGTTGCGATACCGCTATAGATGCCACCCAGAATGATGATCGGCATGATGATCGCAAGACTGGCCCGTTTGCCGGTCCGTCCGATTTCCTTGACCGTGTCGCCAAAGGACAAGGACTCGGCAACGGTGATCGTGGTGTTCTTGCGCAGGAACCAGAAGTTCAGCCCGCAATAGATGATCGCAAGCATGATTCCGGGGCCCATGGTCGCCAGAAAAGCCTTGGCGACGGATTCACGGATGGCAATCGCGAAGACAATCATCGGGATGCTGGGCGGAATCATCAGCGCAAGCACAGAAGAAACCGCCACCAGCGCCGTCGCATGGCCGGGGGGGTAGCCTTCCTTGATCATGCGGGGAACCATGATCTTGCCAATTGCCGCGATGGCAGCGGACGCCGAACCCGAGATTGCACCAAACAGCGCACATGTGACAACGGTCACGGCGCCAAGGCCGCCCTTGGTGCGCCCGACAAAGGAGTTCACGAAATCCAGCAACCGTTCCGAGATGCCAGTGGCCCCCATCAGCGTGCCGGACAAGACAAAAAGCGGAATCGCCAGCAGCGAGAACGCGTTGACCTGCGAATAGCCAGCGCCAGTGTGGAAAGACACATCCGTGCCTTGCATGTAACCAAAAGCCAGCGCACCGATACCGAAAGCAAAGCCAACCGGTACTTCGATCAGCAGCAAGAAAATGATGATGGCGATGGCGAGGAAGAACAGCGTCATCTCATTCGCCTCCCTTACCTGTCATAAGCGCGCGCGCTTCGAGGAAAATCTGAAGGAGCATGTAGAAGATCGTCAACGCAAAGCCGAATATCATGCTGAAATCCCACATGTATTTCGGCAACTTCATGTAAGAACTCTTGCGGTTCAGCGACAGGTTGAACGACGCAAAGTCCCAGGCGAATTTGGCGAATACAACCAGCGCGACCAGGCAGGCAATCGAACCGAACAGTCGGAACGCCAGCAGCGTTGTGCGCTTTTTGAACACCAGCGACATCACACCGCCTTCGATATGGTCACGCTCGCGCGTGCAATAGGCCATGCCGATGAAATAGATCCAAAGCGCCATCATTGGCGCCATTTCTTCGATGCCCAGAAACGGGGACGAGATGACGTATCGCATAAAAACCTGCGACGCCATGACCAGACCAAGCGCAATCATCGCGACAAACATGACGACACGCATCAACCACGCCACCTTGGCTTCGATCGAATAAAGACCGCCCAATCCGCGATAGACAGGCTGATCGCGATCTTCTGGCGCCGGTACCGGAATGATCGGCGACGGTGCCAGGATGTCATCCAGGCTGTCAGTATGTAAGATATCCTTGGTCATTGTTCCTCCCGTCCCTCAAACGAAACACGCGCAAAGCAAGCTTTGCGCGTGTTCTGGTCAGCGTTACTCCACGCCAGCAGCTTTCTTGATTTCACCCATGACTTCGGCGCCAATGATCCCCTCCATGTAGGGGTATTCAACATCGACAACCTTGGCACGGTAAGCTTCCAGCTGTTCAGGTGTCAGCTCGATCACTTCGATCCCGGCGGCTTCGATCTGCTCGAACCACTTCGGGCTTTCAGCTTCGGCATTGTCCCAAGCCCAGGTCACGGCCTCATCAGCTGCGGTTTTGACCCAGCCCTGCTGTTCTTCGGTCAGGCCGTCAAACCAGCGTTTGTTGGCAGTCCAGAACGTGTGCTCGAAATTTTCGCGGGTGAAGACGTATGCGCTCAGCACGTCTTTGAACAGCAGAACTTCGGATGGCGGCGAATAGGCCCGGCCATCGATGGCACCGGTCTGCAGCGCGGTGTGCACCTCTGAAAATGCCATCGGAACAGCCGAAAAACCGGTCGCCTTGTAGCGCTCGATTGCCATCGGCATGCCAGGCACGCGCATTTTGAAGCCTTCGGCGTCGGCGGGGAAGTTCACGGGAACGTCTACGCCCTTGCGCACAACAAAACCGGTGAAGTCGGTCGGGATCGTGCCCAGCAACTCCATGCCCAGATCGTTCATGATGCCGTTATAGACGTCGTTCATCGGGGAACCGGGGCCGTAGACTTCTTTGCCGGATTCCCAATCGTTGGCCACATAACCCAGGACCGAAACGTCCCAACGCGGGTCCAGCTCCGAGTGGTTCCACGACATGGTCATCTGAACGGCGCCTTGCGCAACCTGTTCGACGATCGATGTCCAGTCACCCAGATCACCGCCCGGGTGATAGGAAACGCTCATGGATCCGCCGGACAGCTCGTCCAGACGTTCGATGAACTGCTCGGACACTTTGTGGAAGATGTGCTCTTGGTCCATGACGTGACCCAGAATGATATCCTGAGCCGATACGCTGGAGGCAGTAACCCCGGCAAAGCCGAGCGCAACCACACCAGATTTCAGAATTTTAGACACCATCATTTTCGAAGGTACCTCCCTTAGATGCAAAAGTTGCCTGCACATCGGGGAGCCCCCAAGCAGACTGCGGGAACAATTGACCTGTATACAGCTGCATGTCAATAATTGATTCAAAACCCGGGTTTCCGCATAAATGGGAGAAAGATGCATGCAGCCTGTCGAATTTGAAGCGCAGAACCTATTCGATGACGGTCGCCATAGCCGGGCCAAAATCGGTTTTGTGCTGCTGGCCACCGAGCAGACAATCGAAGACGACATGATGCGTCTGATGCCCGACGGCGTGGGTGCGCATTTCGCACGTGTGGCCATTCCCGACAGCATCACCGTCGAGAGCCTGACAGCTGTGGGCCTGGACCTGGCGCGGGCGTCCTCTACCTTGCTGCCCGACGGTAGCCTCGACGTCGTCAGCTATGCCTGCACATCAGGCAGTCTGGTGTTGGGCGAAGACAGGGTGTTTCAGGAACTGCGCAAAGGCGCGCCCAATGCGGTTGCTACGTCGCTGATTACAGCCGTTATCAATGCGTTGAATGCATTAGACGTAAAAAAGATCGCGGTTTGCACGCCCTATCTGGACGAGGTGAACCTGCAAGAGAAACAGTATCTCGAAGACCGCGGGTTCGAAGTGACCGAGATACGAGGGCTTAATCTGGAGCGCGACAGCGACATGATCCGCGTGCGACCCGATGCGATCGAGAGACTGGCCCATTTAGTAGATTCCGAAGAGGCGCAGGCTGTGTTCATCAGCTGTGGCGCGTTGCGGTCAATTGAGGTTGTTGAACGCATCGAAAGGGCTCTTGGAAAACCCGTCATATGCTCGAATCAGGCAATGGCCTGGGATGTGCTGCGCAAGGCGGGCGTAAATGATAGGATTTCAGGATACGGCAGGCTATTGAAAGAGAACTGAGCGCGCAGCCAGAATCAGCAAACCGGGGGGGCAAACAAACTTGACCATCGTTGAAACGCGCTTTGATTCGTCCAGCAAAACGACCGTTGATCAGATCCAAGATCGTATTCTGGAGCGAATCTGCTTTGCGTATTACCGCCCCGGTGACCAGCTGAAAGAAGCCGCGCTGGCCAAAGAGTTCGGCGTTAGCAGAACCCCCGTAAGAGATGCTATCGCACGCATAGGCCACCTCGGTTTGGTGGAAACTCGCAATGGTGTTGGAACAATTGTCATAGCGCTCTCGGACGATCGCATCCGGCATGTGTATGAGATGCGGATGAAGCTGGCGACGTTGATTGGGGAAATGTCACCGGTGTCTATCGAGGCCAGTCATTGTGAAGAAGCACAGTCGATTCACGAGATGGCACTTTTGTTGCGCGAAGAACCGAATGCGCAAGAGTACGTTAAGCTCAATCGACGACTTCAGTCTTTGATCAAGTCCTTGATCGGAAACTCCCTGCTGTGCGAATTCTGGAATCAGGTATATTATCAGGCGTCAAGCGTCTGGCACCGAATGGAACGCAAAGTAGGTTCCGAAGCTTACGATGCACTCGTCGAAGAAACGTCAGACTTGTTGATTGCTTTGGAACGCAAAGATATCCAAGCCGTTGGCTACGTACAGCGGCTCCATATCGGATATGGGTTCCAGCGTATTGAAGAGTTCGTTTTCGGGAAAGATATCTAGGGTCAGGATGCATTGGCTTTTGTGGCGTCGCGTGCTTCACGGCTTCGAAAACACAGCGGTAATATAAGCGATCCCTTTTGGCTGACCGACACGCAGATAGCGCGTCTGGAACCCTTCTTTCCGAAGTCACAGCGCCCCAACTCGATATGATAGGTGTCCAAAAGTGTTCCTATCTGCCATCGCCCTTGCCGCACTTGCAGCTATTGGTTATGAACCCTGACCCCAGGTCTGCCGTATTGGCGGTATGCGGGCACGGCCGCAGTTTTCATTGATCCAATCGACTGCGCGAATGGCCTGAGCGTCCAAGTCTTCACACCCAAGATTTGCTGCACGCAGGAAGGCGCAAAAAGCGCTGTCATCCTTTTCTAACGCAACCGTTTCGCGTGTTCGCGGGTCAGTCGGCGCGACAAGACGCGCGCCCTTTTGCAGGGGCTTGTACCAACTGAGAAACCCAAACTCTTCGCTATACACGCGGTTGACAAGCAATCCATCTGCCTTGACCACAGCCCTCACGTAGTCCCCGTCGCGTAAGTAAGGGCGTGGATCCGTGGGCGGGGCACTTAGATCAAAGCGATAGTGTCGCTCTCGCACTTTGCCCACACCGGCATAGAATCCAGACATTACCACATTTTCCGCCGCACACCTGTGCAGCAGAACCAATGCGGTCGGGACACGCCCGGCACTTTCATACGCCTTGGCCGCCGAAGGACCATCACCCAGTGGGGGCACAACAAGAGCCCGATCCGGAACAAGAGCCGTGGTATCGAGCAGGTAAACCGCGTCATCCAAAACCGCCCTTACAGCAAAGTGCAAACCGTCATCAGCCAAAATGCAAGACACCGATGCGTCCGGGAAGGCACTGCTCACCAAGTGGCCGAGAACATGCGCATGCAAAACGCAGTTTCCACCTCTGCGCAGGTCAATGGGTGCACCCAAGCCATAGTCAACGGCGGCCAGTGAATTGAGAGGCACAGAGCGTTGCACCTTTTGCAACAATTGCGTCAATCGTCTGGTGTTTGAATCTGTTGGGCCAATGTGCGCACAGAGCTGACGCGAAATCGCCGAAAGTACCCAAGCGGATTGATCGACATGCTCATTGCCGACACGGCCATGTTCAATGAGATCCCACAGAATTTTCAGCACAGCGGCTTCATCAAGATACGTTGCAGCACCAGACAAAAAGTATCCCGAAGTTTGCCCACGTCTGAGAAGACCTGCTTTTTCAAGCGGCAGGAAATTCGCAATTCCGGTGCAAGGACCACCGGCAACAAGCTTCCTTAAGGCATCTTGGTTTTTGGACAGAGAACGGGCTGCCGCGACAAGATCTTCACAGGTGGTCATTGCGTCGTTCCATCCCGACGCCAGCGCACTCCTGAAATGGAAACCGGGCGAACTGGCAACCGCTCTCTTTTGTCGTTGGGTGGCCCCCAAATTCCGCGCGCCGCAAGTTGTTCGTCTTCCAGAACCTGACGAAAATTTTGAACAGGTGCCAGCAATGTGCCGTCCACGACCGCGTTGTCGTAAAGCGTATGCATGTTCTGCGTGCGAAAATATCTCTTGAACGGCTCGAGGAAGGCGTACAGTTCACCCTCAGAGCGGATCTCAAATCGCGCCCAATCACGATCGGCCTGATCCGGGGGGATTGCACCCGCCTGTGCCATTCGCTGCAACAGAGCGGCAGCCCCCCGCGCATCGCGCCCCGCCATTGGTAACCAGACGACCGCGCCATCCTGACACTCGAACAATAGCGGCATGGCCAATCGCATATCGCCTATGGCGTAGGCTGCTCCGCGCCGGGTGGGGTTGAATTTGGCCAAATCCCAGAACTGATAGGTGTTAACAAGCATCCAAAGAGCTGCGTCCCGAATGGACAGATCGATTTTACTGCCCTGTCCGGTCAGACGACGGCGGCGCAAGGCCAACATCAGGGCTGCCACCCCGTGCAAAGAAGCAAAGCGTGCGCTGGCAAGCGGCACGGCAGGTTTGACCGGCGGTCCAATCGGTGACCCGGTCAATGCCAGGTAACCACTTGCTGCAATCAGGATAAGATCACTGGCGGCCCGATCAGCCCAAGGACCGTCCTTTCCCCAAGGCGTGATCGACAATTGAATTACATCCGGGCGAAACGGGGTCCTCGGCTCCGTGTCACAAATGACGACATCAACCTTGTCGCATGCAGGGAAGGTTGCGTTGGGGTCAAGAATCTCTTTTCCCGCATCAAAGACTTCGCGGTACAGGGCAAGCCCGTCATCACAAGTCTCGTGTTCATACCTGTTGCGTTTGATGACCCGTGCCCCAAGATCGGCCAAAATCCGGCCCGCCAGCGCACCTGTGTCGCCCGCGTCTTCGTACACGATCAAATGCTCGAGCGGTGCGCGCGGGCTTTTCAAACTCCCTGTCATGACAGAACACCAGTGTCGTGAAGATCTGCCAACTCGTCTTCATCCATGCCAAGAATATCCCGACAGATGTTGTCGCTGTCTGCGCCAAGTGTGGGAAAGGCACGATGAGGCCCGGCATCGAGCCGGTCGAACCGAAAGCTATGGCCAAGCACGGCGTGTCGACCATGACCAGGGTGATCCAGTTGTCTGAAAACACCGCGCGCAGCAAGTTGGGGATCATCGAAAAGATCTTGGGCCCGATAGACGCGGACGGCCGCAATTCCGATATCGACAAGCAAGGTCTGCAATGCGTCACATGTCATCGTGCATGTGCGCGCTGCTATCGCGGCGTCTATCTGGGCCTCCTTCTTCTTACGAGCAGCCACCCCGGCGGATATGGGTAACTCTGCTTTCTCTTCCAAACCCAACGCTGCGATCAAAAGCAGCCATTCCCGGTCGGAAGCAACAGTGATGGCACACCATTCATCCTGGCCAGAGCATGGGTAAACGTTGTTGGGACACCTCCCAAGATCATGGCACCCGTCTCGTACAGGCTCTTTACCTCGTTGCGCAGCCAACAGCTCTGGTGCCGCGAAATACGCCGAAGTGTCCACATGGGCATGATCGATCAGTGACCCGCATCCGGTGATCTCGCGCTCTTCAAGCGCGACAAGGATAGCAGTCAACAGAACAGGCCAGGCCAAAAAATCCGTATACGCAGAAAACGGACCAACAGGCGGGCCGTCGCTTGGACCGGTCACGTCGAACCATCCGGTCGCCGCGGCAGCAAGATGTCCGAAACCACGCAGGCCAGATCGTGGTCCGGTCTGACCTTGCAGACTGTGTCGGGCAAGTATCAGATTTGGGTTCCAACCTTGGATCACTGCCGGAGGCAGCCCCAGACCCTCCATGACGCCGGGGCGGAAAGCCTCGACCAATACGTCGGACTTTTCAACCAGTCGGCGCAATACATCATGCGCGCCCGGTCTTGCGAGATCCAGAGACAGCGACAGCTTTCCTGCATTGTAGGCAGAGAAGTACCCGCTTTGATCAAGCGGATCCGGCGCGTGCCTCTGTGGTGGCGCACGGCGGGCAATATCGGGGCGGCGACGCGTTTCGATCTTGATGACCTGTGCGCCAAAATCCGACATGTGGCGTGTGGCAGCAGGCCCGGCAATCGTACTGCTCAGGTCAATTACGCGAACACCATCCAGGGGCAAATCGTTTCGCTCACTCACCGTGGGTCCCCCGTTCTGATACAAGGGGTAATCTGGACACCAAACAGAGCCCGCCTGTGGTCGGCAGTTCCTGAGCGTCGGCAGCAAGGCTCAGATAGGGATGCAGATCGCATAGTCCAGCGATGACTTCCTGCAAAATTACTCGCGCCAGTCGTGCGCCAAGGCAGTAGTGCATCCCCAATCCAAAACTTGCGTGATTGATGTGTCTTCGCGTCGGATTCAGCAGATCAGGATTGGGAAATCGAACTGGATCTGCGTTGAGCGCTGCCAGAGACACGATTGTCAAATCACCTGCAGCGATAGGTTCTGATCCCAATCGAGCGGCACAGGTTGCGATCCTGCCAACGGTTCGTGCTGGGGTCGCGCAGCGCAGCGCTTCGTCGATAAGATTTGGGTCCGAAATTCGTTCTGCTGCTTGCAAAGCCTGACAATCGGGGGATGACAAAAGAACATGCAACACAGCCGTGATCGCCGAGATCATCGGCCAATGTCCTGCCGTGATCACATTCAGGCAAACACCGGCGAGCTCAATCTGGTTTCGATCGCTTTGATAGCGCCCGAGCGCTTGCAATTCGCGCAACAAGGCGCCACGCCCATCCTCGATTGGCCCCCTGCCCCAAGTGGAAAACTCTGCGGCGAAATCGGATGCGCTTGTCTCGGCCTTTCTGGCGACTGCTTCATTGGTTTCGAAACCGACATCACCAATATAGAACCGACTTTGATCCTCGATGCAGGCCTCTATCCTGGGCCAGGCATCAGAAGGAATGTTCAAAAGGTCGCACAACAGATTTGCCGACACCGGTATCGCCAGATCCTGCAAACCGTCAAACGCGCACCTCTTTTGCAAGTGTTTAAGTCGCTGAAGCACGACAGCTGCAATTCTGGGACGCAGCTTGTTGATGCAAACGGCCGAAAACACTGGCGCAAGGGTGCGTCGCAGTTGATCGTGATCTTCACCGTCCAACAATCCCAATCTGGCTTTGGTAAATGCGCTTAGATAGGGGTACGCTGTCCAACCGTTTGGGGTCTTTTCGAACAATCCCTGAGCTCGCGCAGCTGTCGAAAACCTTGGGTCCCGAAGAACGCGCGCTGCATCTTCGGGATTGGTGATCGTCACTGTTTTCGGCGATCTATTACCTGAACCTGCGGTCACGGATTGGAGTGTCGTGGAAGTCATAGACCACCTTGCCGCGCTACCCGCCCCCTGACCGGCCAGGCCTGTACACCCCGATTGGCTTCAGAGCGCAGAAAGATCGCGTCATTTGGGTCGATAACAAAAGGCGGATCTGCAGCCAAAAGGCGCGACAACACAATCCGCATCACCATGCGTGCCAAGCGCGCGCCCGGACAATAGTGCCGCCCGATGCCAAAAGCCAAATGAGGTTGAGGGGGACGATTAGTGGACAAAGTGTCCGGAGCGTTGAAACACGCCGGGTCACGGTTTCCTGCACCTGTCACCAGAAAGATCCGCTCATTCCGGGCAATTACCGCGCTTTGACATTCGATCGTCTGACTGGCCGTGCGTGTGACCCGTTGAACCACGGAATCGAACCGAAGCAGCTCATCAATGGCAGCGTCACTCAATGCGCCGTCGCCTTGGGTGTTTGCGGCCGTCCATGCGGGATTGCCGAGCGCGGCATGAAGCCCTAAGGCCACAGCATGCCGGAGGCTTTCATAAGCCCCCGTCAGTATTTGAATGGCGATGCAGATGGCATCGTCTTCGGGTATGTTTGCTTCTGCTGCCGCATTCCCGAGGGCCCAAAGCACTCCATCGGCCTTTTGCGTCTTCAACGCCTCGCGAAACTTGGACGCCATCCCTGCAGTGGCAGCCTCTTTCTCGCAGAGGACCACATCGGGCGCAGCCTCGAAATCGAAAGGCCCCAGAATGCGGCGGCTCCAAGCGTCCAGCTGTGGTGCGTCCGCCGCATCCAGACCCAAAACGTCGATCATAATCGACAGGGGCAGCGGTACAAAAAGGTCTTCTACTAGATCCAATTCGCTACGAGAGCTGAGCGCATCAATCTGCGCCGCGACGATGCGACGGATCATGGGTTCGAACCTGCGCACCCGACTTGGCGAGAGAGCAACATCGATAAGCGGCCTGAGTTGACTGTGATCATCGGCATCGAGATGACCCAGATGTCGAGGCAGGTATTGACAGACCGTAGGGATCAGAGCGCGACGCCGTTGAGACAAGAGAGCGAACCGGCTTTGACATCGTTCGGAAAACGAGATTGCGGACGATCGCTCGATGTCGGTGATGTCCTCATAGCTTGTCACCAACCAGGCATTTCTCCCAGGGCTCCAATAGGCGGGATTTGTGGCCCGCAATTTGGAATACGCACCGTAAGGATCATCTAGAAAAGCATCATAGTCGGTCGCACGCGTGATCTTTTGAGCCGAGAGCGTCATGTCGCGAAACAACGCGCGCGCCCGCACCCCAAACTCTGTCTCGGGGCCTACGTCTTGGACATCGCTTTTCTCTTGTTTCACGACCGCTCCTACAGGTTGGTGTTCGCCGGAACAGCCAACGACAGATAGACGTCGTCCTCTGATACCATCAGACCTCGCCGACAAAACTCGTCCAGGGCGCCGCGAACTTCGTCTTCGCCATAAGAGTATGCGCCTTGCTCATTGACATGCTGGACCGCTTGGCTGGTCGAACGATACGTGTCCGAACAGTAGAGGTAGAGATCGGCCAGGGCGCCTTGGAAACTGTGCGTGCCACGTGTGTCCACCCCACGGTCATCGTCGATCAAGATGCCGTCAGCAATTTTCCGGTACGACAGCGTGTCCGGTCGGTCTGTGTTCCAGCGCTGTTGCCATTCGGTAATCCACTCGGCAATGTCCGGGTGCTCAGTCCCGGCCGTGTCTGACATGTCATAATCGAAAAAATATGCGATCTGATCGATGTTTACGAAATCTGGATAAACATGCGCATAGCTCGCTTCGGCGCGAATGTTGCTAACAGGGAATTGGTCGCGTTTGGTGAAATACGGGGAAAATCGTTCAAGCCAGATTGGACCACATCCGCTTGGTGGTTCCAGATGGGTAATTAACTTCGCAACCTCAAGTTGGCGTAAGTAGTCGGCTTCGGTTTCTCCTGGAAAGCCCCAAATCAAATTCCAGCCGACTTTGATCCGGTAATAACGCGCCCATTTCAAAAAGCGCAGATTTTGCAACATGGTGCAGCCCTTGTCCATTAACTGCAAAACATGGCTACTTAAACTTTCGATGCCTGGTTGTAGCCAACGCACGCCGCCGCGTTTCAGCGCGCGCAGTTGTTCCCGCCGCAAATTGGCTTTGACTTCGAAAAAGAACGTATAGTCGAGGTTCCTCTCTTCGATGACGCCAAAAAGACCCGACAGATACTTCATGTCCAAAATGTTATCGACACCTTCGAAAGAAGTGATGCGGTACCGCTGAGCATAAAGATCAAGTTCGTCCAGGAAGACGTCAGCGGGTTTGGACCGAAAGGCCATCCCGGTTCCATTCAATCCACAGAACGTACAGTGGTGTTTTTCACCCCACCAACACCCACGTGAACCCTCAACAGGCAATAGACGTCCCAAGCGCTCATCCTGCGCCAATCCCGTAATTTCGAGCCGCTCGAAGAATTCGCGGTAATCGGGGATCGGGTTGGACGCGAGGTCCACCTGCCGTGTCGCCGGTGGCGTCGCATAAACCACGCCATCTTCACGAGCGATCACACCTGGAACACCCTGGGCCGAGGTACCCATGGCAATCCGCTCGAGCAATGCCGGGAACGCCTTTTCACCCTCGCCTGCGACTGTATAGTCAACATAATCAAAGGCATCCATCAAGGCGTGCCCCATCTCTCCTTCAAAATTCGCGCCGCCAAATACGATACGCAAATGCGGCGATGCTTCCTTCAATCGTCGGGCAAGCGCCAGCGACGCAACGTTTTGCTGAAAGGTCGAGGAAAACCCGATTACATCAAATTGCGCCCAGTCTTCGCCCGCCACGCAATCATCGATGAATTTGGGCAAGATATCGTTGCGCAACTCTGACAACCAAGCCCGATCACAATTCAACTTGTCGCACAACGCATCGATTTCATCGGGGAACGCGTCAAAAAAACGGGTTTCTTCTTGTGCCACTTGCGCGCCGAACGCGAGCTTGGAAAACAGCCATTCTCCGGTCATCCGTCCACGATGCTCGCACAAGACCTTGTATCGATCGAGACCGATGCGCTGAGCCAGGTCCACGTTGAGGTGGTAGGTTCGTGCCCGTGCTCCTGCCTGCGTGGCGACAGCCGCCATCAGACCGATCTGCATCGAAGGGCAATCCACATTGAAAAAGGGCGCACAGATGACAGCAACGCTCAGCCCATCAAGGCCAGTCGCCAAAAATCCATCGCGCACAGCCATGGCGTCGTCCATAGCATGCTCCGGGTGTGTCTAAGTTACAGTGTAAAGGCCCAGGCGGGGTGCCCAGGCCAATTGGTCGTGTGCCTGATCTATTCGATGCACACGGTTCCGGGGGCCACAACAGCTGCCCCACCAACCGGTTCCGGGAAGGCATCAGGTGCAAACCGCGAAAAGGAGTTCGCGAATCCTGCTTGCAAACCACCGAGTCGCTCTGCATCACGATTGATCTGCACGCGCTCTGCCCCCATGCCGGCAAGTTGACGTCCGGCCAGTACAACCATGGCAGAAAGCATGGTCTGTTCATCCGGGCTTAACTCTTTGGAAAAGCTCTCCAGTTTGGCGGCCAGGGATTCCATTTCCTTTGGTGAAATAACGACGTCTTTTCCCTTGTTCATCATAAACTCCTATTGTTCGAAATTGTTTTGAAGGCATAAAAATAAGCGCCTTCACAGTTGCTGTAATGCAGAACAAAGGAACCACGTTTTTGGAAATTTTTCAAGCGTGGATTGTGTGCAGGAAAATCGGAACTGATTTCAAAGCACTCCGGTTCGTCTTGGGGTCAGGACCCAATTGGCGATCCCATAATGGGGTCGCATGCTGTTCTTGGGGCGTCAAACAACGATCCCCGATACAATCAGGAAAAGGAGCATCATGGCGCCACCACACGCACTGACCTCAGACACAAAGCGGGTTATGCCCAAACCCGTCAAGTCTGTGGGGCTGAGCTTGTGGCCAGCTTACCAAGAACACACAGGTCCTGTCCCCAACCCAGGCGACAAGAACGGTTCCCGTGGCACCTTCACATCCAGGGCGAAGTTACGGGCGTCCGCGCTGGAACGGCGCCAACAGGTATCGCTTCGAGATCCGAACAATGTCCAAAACAGGCTGGCAATACAGTGAACTGATCTCGCTTTCCGTGCCTTCTTTGCCCCCTAACCCAAAAGTTAAGGGTTCTTTCTGCGACAGATGCAAGGTGCCAAACATCCAGTCCCAAATCGCCAAAGCCGCGCCGAAATTTCGGTCATGGTGACGTTTGGCCACCGAATGGTGAATCTGATGTTGCGCCGGCGAAATCAAGAAGAACTCCAGCCACCGCCAATACCCAATCTGGATATGTGAATGCCGCAGGTTAGCGCCGGTGACATGAAAGACAAACACCAACACATTCACCCCAACCACTGTCGCCAGCGAAACCGTAGATCCGAACAGAAATAGAAACAGCGCCACAACGGGGCCTTGCGCCAGCGCCCCGCGACTGGCGTAAAGCACAGCTTCAAATGGGTGGACCCGATAGACCGTGATCGGCGTCATGGTGGTTGCGGAATGATGCACTTTGTGGATGCTCCACAAAATTGGGAACCGATGCATCCATCGGTGAAGCAGATATTTGGTCAAGTCGTCGACCACAAACAGGGTCACAGAAAAAAGTGCGACAACTAGGGGCGCACTTGTGTTTTCAAACTGCCCGGATGTGATGAATTCAAACCGGTGCAAAAAGAAGAAGACCGCCGTCGCGATGGCAATTTGCGTCAGCAGCAGCGGTGACACCAGCATCGTAATCACCTGGTTGATCACAAAGATTTTGTAATCGGCAATGGCAGATCGCGAAAACAGGACTCTGCGGTCAAAGATGGTGCCGACCGCGCCTTTGGTCGAAGACCTTCGGATTACCACCAAAAATGCCAACGCGATCAGAATGGACAAGACGAGATAGCCAACAAAAATCCGCTTCTTGGGATTGATGAAGTCAGAAAAGATCGTGCCTATTTGGTCCAGATATTCCAAACCGGGCCTTGTCGTGTTGTGGGGGCGGCCTAGAGGAACCGGACCACCCCGTGATCAATATCAGTCGGTTTCTGCGCCGCCGTCGGTGTTCAGGCTATCAACCAGACTGGCGAGTTCTGCTGTTGCGTCATTGGCACGGGCTTCGATGCCGAAGGTGCCCAACAGCAACTCTTGCACGCGCAGCATGTTCAGCTGGTAACTGCTCCACGACAGTTTGCGGTCACGCACAAAGTTGCCGTCCGCATCGATGCCAGAGACGATGGTCTCATCCATGGTCACCGGACCGTAACCGATCAGACGGTTCAGGTGCACGGCAGTCCGGCCCAGATTGTTCTTGCCGCTCTGCAGCGCCATCGCAAAGCCCTTCAGCTCGCCCCAGTGTTTGACGTAAGCGCGGTACGCCTTGGCGCGCTCCTCTTCGTTGACCGCGTCGCCGATCTTCTTGATATCTTTGTAGACCGAACCGGCATATTTGAACGTGGCTTCCGCCAGAACCTTTTCCCAGTTTGCTTCGATGGTCGCGGCATAGGCTTTCAACTGCGCGCGCTGCTCGTCGGTCAGGTCTTCGCCCTGCGCCGAGCTGATCAGCTTACGGCCTTCGATGAAGGCGGTCATGATGTCGGTCATATAGGTGGTTTTGCCCGACTTGTCGGCACCGGCTGCGTAGTAAGCCGGACCAAAGACAAATTCGGTTTTCAGATCAACAACACCGTCGCCATTGGCATCTGCAATTGCCAGGTCCTTCTTCTTGGCAATGTTATAGTTGTCTTCGGCGCTCAGGCCCAGGCTGTGCGCTGCGGCAACGAAGTAACCGAACGCCTCGTCCCAGACGTGCTCTTTGCCGGTGTAGGGCGCGCCATCTTTGTAAGGCTTGCTGTTGGGCTTTGTGTCTGCTTCCAGTTTTTCGTCCAGATAGTTGTCGACCGCCTGATTGTAGGCCATCGCACCGTCATAGAACTTGCCCGAGATGTTCTTGCCTTTGGAAATCTCGTTCACAGTGGCCTGCTGAATCTTGAAGTCACCCTTGGACGTGGGGGCGATGATCTCCAGATCACCTTCGGCACCATTGAAGTAGGACAGCAGTGCAGCTTCAACCTCGGCCGCGTTTGCGCCGCCGTCACCCTTGCTTGCCAGTTTCTTCAGGCTGTCATGCAGCACGTGGCGTGCGATCTGACCGGAATATGCAACCGAGTTGGTTTTGTCGCCCTCATACCCCTTAACTGTGATCGGAAACGGGCCGTATGTGTCAGCTGTTGCGGCTGCACCAGAAAGCAAGGTTGCCGCTACAAGAGCTGAGGTGAATTTCAATGATGCGCGGGGCATGATCAGTCCTTCGCTTAAGCTTGAGCAAAATACTCAAGAAATAATTTCTGACTGAAACACTAAATTTATCGCACGCGGTCAAGCCTGAAATCGCTTGGCTGGTCTTAAATTTTCCGTCTCCCATCACAAAACCCCTTTGGGGCCCCTCTGCGGACAGGCACCCGGAAAGCAAGACCCGGTGACGTGCCCCGCGCAGAGCATGGATTTTTTACCCATATTTTCGATAGTTACAGCAACCCCGTGCCCTACGGCCCTATCCAAGATGAACTTTTGCATAGCAAACGATCACCGCACCACTTTCCGAATATTGCAGTCGGATCAGAGGATAAACCGTACGGCTGTTCACTTGAACAGGGCGCGATACGACACCTGTGACGGAATCAGATCAGAGAACCATTTTGCTGAGCGACGCCTTGTGACAGGCTGTCGCTGAGACCTGAACACGCTTTCAAGGCTCGCAACGGTCAGTCTTCGTCGGGCCAAACGATGCGAAACCCATGATGAGTTGTTGCACTATCCGGAGATGTGCCAGACCGCGCAGCGACTCGATAGCGATAACAATACGACCTGTGACACAAATAGGACCCTCCCTTAGAGAGTTTGTAGCCCTTCATCCCAGCCAAACGTTGCCGAACATGCTTTTTCAGCGACTTGATGCGGAACGGCTCGGACGTCCATTCCCATACATTGCCCACCACATTGTAAAGCCCGTACCCATTCGGCTCAAAACTTCGGGCAGGTGCGGTCGCCAGATACCCGTCGGCCCCAGTATTGGACTTTGGAAACTGCCCCTGCCAGATATTGCAGGGCATAAAGTCTGCGTCGTCAGGCTCTTGGTCGCCCCAGGGAAACATCACTTCACCTAATCCGCCCCGCGCGGCGTGCTCCCATTCGATTTCGGTCGGAAGCCTCCCCCCTACCCAGGCAGCATACGCCTGAGCATCGTTCCAGGACACTTGCACAACCGGGTGGTCCGGTAGCCAGGCGTCTTTTTGCGTACCTGGGCCGTTGATGTCACGCCAGTTTGCGCCATCCTCGCGCCGCCACCATTCTGCACCAGGAACAGCCTGTTTCGGACCCACCCCATCCGGCAATTGAGACCAAAACACAAACGACCAGCCAATTCGCTCTGCTTCAGTCACATAACCCGTCGCTTCGACAAAAGCCAAGAATTGCGCGTTAGTGACTGTCGTCGTCGCCATGCGGAACGGTTTGACTTTGGCCTTGCGCAGCGGATCTTCACCATCATCGCGGATGACCGGTCTGTTTGTACCGACCAACGCGGACCCACCGGGGATCGACACCGCATCTTCGACACGCAAAGCCCCTTGGATCTTCAGGGGCGACGCCTTGAGGGCTCTTCGCTGTTCGGTCACAGGCGGACAGCACCCCGTCTTTGTAGTCTCTTGAGCCATACAAAACCCCTACTTGCGCAGGCCGCCTCGGTCCAGCCCGTTTCCCCGGGATTGAATGCATCATACCAAGAACAACATGCGTATAGGCATCATCGCTCAAGGTTCAGCCCAATCATCACTAAAGCTATGCTTTACTAATACTCAACAACAATTGCTTTGCATTTAATGTCAGCTTGCGAAATGGATAGCCAACGCACACAATGACGGAAGGCCGCCGATGAGTATTGACGCCCGGATCGCGGATGATCTGATAGCCAACGGGATCGAGTTTGTGACGACCGTTCCCTGCAAACAACTGGCCGGAGTGATCGAGGAGGTCGACAAACGGCCCGAGATCC